>NZ_DASUIQ010000133.1:0-4297 GCF_036279695.1 Sulfuricurvum sp. | reverse complement strand
GACTACGTTATTAAACTCGTTCATCCCATATGCTCGTATTTATGATTACCAACTTACATCTCAGGAGGTGGCTCTTGCGTAAACTTTGGGAGCACATAAAATGGCTTTTTGACGAAGATAAACAACTGGAGGGCTATTGATATGACATACAACTATATTATCACGCACGTGAAAGATGCTAAAGCATTTATCCAAGAGTTGGAGGATATGGCTCCAAGCTATGTGATTTCAGATGAAGAGACTGGAAAAAAGTCATGGACTATTCAGCATACGCCGATCGTAAAAAATGAAAACGGATCATTGGCTATGAGTATTCTAACTAATGAAGAGTTGGCATTCATCGATGCTATGACCACCATCGAATCACTTGGTACCTATGAGGAACTATTTGCCGATGATGCTAAACACGCTATCTATAAATCGATATATCTGTATGACGTACCATTGGGCTATGTAGATGAAGATGGAAATACAGTGGAATATTTTAGACCTCAAAAGATTGGAGAATTTGCGAGATGAAAGAGGATTACTGCTCTAATTTTCCTGAGTCATGGCGCGGTCATCCGATCCATGAATGTTGTAAATCTCATGATAATGATTGCGGGGAAGCGGGTGATTGGAAGTTTTTTAAACAGCAAAAACGCTTCCATAGTTGTCTAATTTCAAAAGGAATTAGCAAAAAATGGGCTTTGATTATCACTCTTGGCGGGGCTATCGGATGCGCAGTGAAGTACCCGTGGTTAGCATATACAAAAATACGAAAAAAACCAGAGGGGGAGTGATGGATTTGCAGTATGTCGTAAATGGTCTTTTTATTATTGTGGGGATTTTGCTTGGATTGCTATACAAAGCAGTGCGAGGTGATGTCGACACTGTTAAAAAAGAATTACATGAATTTAAACTTTTAGTTGTAGGTCACTACGTCATACGTGATGATGTGAAAGATATTATGAAAGAGATTAAAGAAGATCTCGAAAAGATTTACACAGAGTTGAAAAATAAGGCCGACAAATGAGCGAAGAGTACAAAAAAATATCTCGATCTGACTTCCCCGCTTGGCAAGGGTGGAAGATCATCGATGATTACAAAAAGACCGGCGCAGATGCTCATGTGCTCGTTCAGCTTTGCGAAAACAATGCAGAGCTTCAAGAGCTAGTGGCTCAATTTCACCAAGGAGGTAAAAAGTGAAAGAGTTTAAAAGATTATGGTTTGCGGTAATTGTATCGCTTGGGTTATTGTATGTGTTTTTGAGCGGGTTGTATGAAATATTGCCTCCAATTATACAGTTGGTATTGTCAAAAACATTGCTTGTAACAGTTGGAGTTGTTGTCGCGCATATTTTGCGTAAATTTCTATTTGAAAAGGTAGATTGGGGCAACGACGAGAACTGGCAACATACAACGATGGTTATTGCTTTTTATGTGATTATCATTTACTGCTTCGCAATGGGGGGGTGATATGCGCTACATCGTACTCTTAGCGCTGGCATTATCACTATTCGGTGGTTCTATCGAACGGTGTCAATCGTATGTGCAAGATGTTCGACGTGCTCATTATGCTCAGTTCGGAGTTGATTATCCGTATTGGGATGGAGTCGGTCAACTAGTCCAAGAGAGCGGATGCCGAAATATCCTATCGCTAGACGGTGTAGGATCGGAGGGGTTGCCTCAGATCACCTATCGACTATGGCAAAAACCCCTAAAAGCTAAAGGGGTATCAAGTATCAAAGCGATCCCCGATCAGTTAAAGGCTCAGGCGATAATTATGAAGTCGCTCTATCAGCCTAAATATGGTCTGTGGGTGACATATCAAATTTACAACGGCGGATGGTTAGTTCTCAAAGAGATCAACCGTGCCGGCGGAGAGAATTGGGTAAAAGCAAAGGGTCAGTGCCGTCGAGGGCAGAGTTGCTTTACATGGAAAGGTCAACGGTCGTGTCGCTCTAACTGCGACATCAATTACGAGTACTCGGTGCTCGTCTATAAATATGGAGAGAGATATGCGTCTATCAGAAGTAGAAAGTTTCGGTATTGGTAAGGTACTGATTGGGGTTATTATTGTTTTGGTGGTAGCGATTACTGCTCTTGGATTTCATGATCTGAGTGTGTCCGGGGAGCGTAATGTTCTTGAGCAAACTGTTAAAACCGAAAAGGCAGAAACAGCACGACAAAAAGACCGTGTAGCTTTTTATAAAGCTTGGATGGAACGGGATAGGTTAGATGCTAAGGAGAAAGATGAAGAGTTTGATCGAAAGATGGCCGAAAAGCCGAAATACATCACATCGATCAAGTATGTACCTACCGGGGAAAAATGCACCGATCTGAGTGCAATCGCTGAAGAAGCACGAAAAAATGCTGAGGGAGGAAAGTTATGAAAATGATTTATTTGATGGTATTAACTGTAGTTTTACTATTCTCAGGATGTGTTGGTAAAGAAGTGGTCCCATGCGAACCGATCACAATTACAAAAAAATGTGAAACGAAAAAACCAAAATGCGAAGAGCTCACAAATGAAAGTGGTGACATCGTTCAGTGGACTAAAGCTCGGTTGGAAAACTATCCGAAGTTACAAAGTTGTCTTTATGATTTTGAAGCAGCATTAGAGAAGTGTTTGTGACAAAAATAACTGTGCCAAAAATGTGTCAAAGAAACGTCTAAATTCATGGTGTTTCTGTCACACATTTGTTTTAGTGCCCTATTCTGTGGGCTAAGAGAAACTTGAGTATTATTTCAAAAAAAACATACCAATGGAAATACAATGCAAGAGCACCAAAGTATTTATTTTAGTGATTATACCGAAAGTCCTTACTCAATTGAGAAATGTACATTAGAATTTATTATTGAAGAGTCTTCAACCCGTGTTGAAAGTATCATGGAGATAACACGTTCTAACCCTAATGTCAAAGAGTTACGGCTTGATGGCGAGTTATTGGATCTGGAGTTGATCTGGGTAGATGATGTATTGTTGGATGAGAGTATGTATCGGCTCGAAGAGGATGCCCTCTATCTTCCGATGGATCAGGACAATGCCCGTGTTCGAGTGATCAACCGCATCTATCCCGATGAAAATACGGCGTTAGAGGGGCTATATCGCTCCGGCGGTATTTGGTGTACCCAAAACGAGCCTGAGGGATTTCGCCGTATCACCTACTTTATCGATCGTCCCGATGTAATGACTCGCTTTACGACGAAAATTATCGCTTCCAAAGAGAAATGTCCTATTCTTTTGAGTAATGGGAACCTACGAGGTACCGCAACGCTGGATAACGGCAAACATCTCGCTCTTTGGGAAGATCCGATCCCTAAACCGTGTTATCTGTTTGCACTCGTTGCGGGAGATTTAGGGTCGATTACCGATACCTACACCACGCTTAGCGGAAAAAAAGTCGATTTGGCGATTTATTGTGACAAGGGAAATGAGGAGAAATGTCACCATGCGATGCGTTCCCTCAAAAAATCGATGGAGTGGGATGAATACACCTACGGACGCGAATACGATTTGGAAGTGTACAACATCGTTGCGGTGGACAGTTTCAACATGGGGGCTATGGAGAACAAAGGGCTTAACATTTTCAATTCCCATTATGTATTAGCCGATGAAGACAGTGCCACCGATGCGGATTTTATGGGGATCGAGAGTGTGATCGCTCATGAGTATTTTCACAACTGGACGGGGAACCGCATCACGTGTCGCAACTGGTTTGAACTGACCCTCAAAGAGGGGTTGACCGTCTTTAGAGATCAAACTTTCAGTGCCGACATGAACTCGGCGCTGACCCAGCGTCTGGATGATGTGAGAGCATTGCGTGAGCGCCAGTTTGTCGAAGATGCGGGACCGACTGCCCATCCGATCAAACCCGCTTCGTATATGGAGATCAACAACTTCTACACCGCTACCGTCTATGAAAAAGGTGCTGAGGTGATTCGGATGATGCATACGGTACTGGGGTCTGAGAAATTCTGCGCCGCAATGGACTATTATTTTGACCATTTTGATGGACAAGCGGTCGGGACGGAAGAGTTTTTGGAGTCGATGCAATCCCAAAGCCCCGTTGATCTGAGCCAGTTCAAACGGTGGTATTCGCAAGAGCGGACACCGACACTGCGTGTTTCGAGCGAGTATCGTCCCGATTCGGCTGAGTGTGTGGTGACTATCATCCAAAATATCCCTAAAAACACGCACCATCAAGAACAGCTCCCCTATGCAATGCCGTTTCGAATGGCATTGTTGGCGGACGATGGAAGCGAATATCCTCTTGTAAGTGAGCGCGTAACGTTACTGCATAACGATGTATTGT
>NZ_DASUIQ010000132.1:0-3235 GCF_036279695.1 Sulfuricurvum sp. | reverse complement strand
CAAACTCAAAAGGGCACTTTCTACTTTAGCAAAAGCGATCCCTGCCGCGATAACGATCATAAAATCCAAGGCTATAATGACGTTGTTTTGTTTCCAATGCATTCGATCCGCTATGTATCTCGCAACGATGGAAGGTCCTCCTGCTGAGGCATTGCCCGCAATGATGAATCCGAGACCGAAACCGATTGCTATACCGCCGAAGATACTCGATAAAATTGGATCATTCGTCCATGCGGTGACATGAAAGTATTCGCGCAGAATATCGACCATAGAGGACGAGATCACAATGGAAAAAATGGTACGAACGGCAAACTCTTTGCTGATGTATTTCATACTCATCAGCACGAGAGGGATATTGATCAAAAACATCAATACCCCTGCCGGAATACCGCTAAAATAGTTTATGAGGATCGATATACCGGGAGTCCCCCCGGCGACAATATGGTTCGGTATCAAAAACAACACGACGCCTAGCGCCAGTGAAGAAGCACCGATAAAGATAAAGATGTATTTTTTTAATACGTCGTTGATCGGAATATCCGCGAGTTTATGTATCATGATGAAGCCTATGTAGTTGGATGGTGATTGTGAAGGAGAAGACCCCGCAGGGGGGGTGGGTTAGAACGGATAGTGTCTGTTTCCTGCCGCTTCGACAGTGACCCATTTGAGTTCCGTCATCTCTTCGATCGCGAAGTGACCACCCTCGCGACCCATACCGCTCTCTTTTACCCCGCCAAACGGAATATGAGCTTCATCTTGGATGGTCGGTCCGTTGATGTGTACCATCCCCGATTCGATCTCTTCAGAGAGTCTGAGCGCCGCACTTAAATTGTCAGTGATGATTGAAGAGCTTAGCCCGTATGAGCTGTTGTTTGCTAGTTGAATGATGTGATCCAAATCGCGTGCTTTGATAATAGCCGCTGCGGGACCAAATGCCTCTTCATGGAAAATGACCATCTCTTCAGTGACATTGGAAACAACAGTTGGTTTGTAAAAACAACCTTCATGTTCACGTCCTGAGAGAAGATTAGCTCCTTTTGCTACCGCATCATCGATTAATCCGTCAATAAATTTACATTGCGCCTCTTCAATCAATGGCCCGATAATGGTGGTTGGATCTTCAGGGTTACCGACTTTGAGGGTTTTAACTTTTGCGGCGAATTTTTCGCAGAACTCATCGTAAATATTCTCTTCTACAATGATGCGTGATCCTGCCATACAGATTTGTCCTTGGTGGAGGAAGATGCTGAATGTTGCCGTATTAACCGCGTAATCGACGTCCGCATCGCCTAGTACGATAGTCGGAGATTTACCGCCGAGCTCAACCGTACATTTTTTCAAGTTCATAGCGGCAGATGCAGCGACTAATTTACCAACACGTGTTGAACCGGTCAGGGTAATCATAGAGATACGTGGATCGGTTTGAAAGGTTTCTCCCAAATCACCGCTGGAACAAGGGATGATATTGAGCACGCCGTCAGGTAATCCCGCTTCTTTAAAAATTTCACCGAAAACAAGTCCGCAGATCGGAGTATGGCTGGATGGTTTCAAGACGAATGCATTACCTGCAGCGATAGCCATCGCGAATTTTTTAGTGCTTAAAATCATAGGGGCATTAAACGGAGAGATTCCGGCAATAACACCAAGTGGTCGGCGTGTACTGTAAGAGAGAACCCCTGGATCGTTAGAGGTAAATGTTTGCCCGAATACGCGTCGTGCTTCACCGGCTGCTACTCGTAGGATGTCTGCAACAAGACCGATTTCAAACATTGCTTTAGCATATACCGAACCGCTTTCTCGCATCAAAATGGTTCGGATTTCATCGGCACGACTCTCGAAAATATCGGCCGCTTTTAAAAGTACCGCCTCTTTTTCTCTCGGCGTCGTTTTAGCCCAGAGCTTTGATGCTGCATAGGCAGAGCTGATGGCCTCTTCGATGTCTTCGGCACTTGCCAAATGAACTTTAGCAAATACTTCTCCCGTTGCCGGATTAATATCATCGATCACTTTTCCTGCGTGGGATGGAATATTTCTCCCATTGATAAACGGCATGTACTCTTTCATAATTGCTTCTCCTATGTGGAATTAATTTAGTCCATCATAAGGAAAAAAAATCGCTAAAAAATCGCAACGTTTAAAATGGTAGAGAGACTAAATTATGCATCGTGGTGGTAATGATCCAAAATTCGTTGGTATTCCTGATGAACTTGATTCGGGGTTAAAGAGCCGTTATACATTTTGAGGATTTGACGGATAAAATCGATAGGGTACTCAACACTAAACCCGATATTTCGCTCGTATATTTTCGCCAGTGTTTCATACATACCTGAGTGTATATCCGGATATTCTGTTTGAAGCCGGTTTAGATTTTCTTCGGCTTTTATCAGCAATGCATCATTAAACTCACCGCGTTCATGAATATTCTTTCGAATTTCGACATAATCAATGAGACTTTTTTGGTTGAGTACATAATCGGTAAATATTTCTATGAGAGACATTGGTGCTCCTATCAATACTTTTGAGTGCATTGTAGGGAGTATTCATCGCAAAAAAATCGCAGTCAATTTGGCTTTGTGTCCTATCGCCGTTTTCCAAAAGCGCTTCGTCGGCGTAGAGGAGTTGTGTAGAGGTGAAAGATAGTCTTTTTGATTATATAGGCACAGTACCCTTTTATCTTGATTCCTCCCGGCAGGATACCTGCACCGAACTCCCCCCCCAAAGCTATCATGACTCCTTTACTGTTAAAACAAAACGGTTTTTTAGATTTTCCTTTGAGTATTCGTAAGATATTAAGAGCAACATGCTCTGCTCCTTGTTGCGCCAGTTGAACGGTTGGAGGGATGTATTGTCCTTCTTCATTGAGAACTTGAGCGACATCGCCGATAGCGTAAATATTCTCATACGTTGGAATATTGAGATTTTCATCGACTATCAAATGTCCTCGGGCGTTTATTTCAAATCCTAGATATTGGGTGAGCGGCGAGGCCGAGATTCCTCCTGTAAAAATCATAAATTCAAAATGGAGGGACTTGCCGTTATCGAGTAAAATTTCATTGGCACGCACTTCACTGATACGATTTCCGTTTAACACATGTACCCCAAGCTGAAATAGCCGTTTGTATGCGGTATTAACTAAAAAAGGGTCCATGCCGAAGAGGATGCTTTTTGCCGCATCAATTAGATACACATCAATCCCACGACATCCGAAATTTCCATTTTTATAAAATCGTTTTTC
>NZ_DASUIQ010000131.1:0-5976 GCF_036279695.1 Sulfuricurvum sp. | reverse complement strand
TAAAGCAAACTGTTTAGTAGGGCAATAAGGACAAGGAAGACAATCAGTGTGCTGCCAAGCAGCATCGGACTTATATCTAACATACCACCTCCTAAAAGTTGCGTGATTATACAACTTATAAATTGAAGGGACAGTTAAACGCGAGAAGATATTAAGAAAGTAGGTCTAAAAATGATTCAATTTGACCATTATCTTCAAATTCAATCGTTAGTTTGTAACCTTTTGTGCCACATTTATAACCAAGTGAACCCAAATGCTTTTTGAGGGTATCAAAATCAAGCCCTTCGATTTCAGATGAAGTGCTGGAAGAAGAAGTGGGGAGTTTAATTTTTTTAACCATACTCTCGACATCACGAACACTCAGCTTTTGACCGATAACCGAATCGATCATCATCGCTTGTTCTTTTGGATCAAGGGCTAAAATAACTTTGGCGTGACCGGCACTGATTTTTCCCTCCAACAATGCTTTACGCCCTTTTTCGCTCAATTGCAAAAGACGTAAGGTATTGGTAATCTGCGCGCGGCTTTTATGGACGGTTTGCGAAAGTTGCTCATGGGTCAATTCATGAATATCGATCAATTCTTGATACGCTTGCGCCAAATCGATCACATTGAGTTCATCACGTTGGATATTTTCGATCAACGCCTGTTCACGCATCTGCTCATCGCTGACCGATACGACAATCGCTTTGATCGTTTTATTTTTTGCCAATTTGCTCGCACGAAGACGACGCTCACCCGCGATCAGGATATACCCGTCCAAGTCTTCTTTAACAACGATCGGCTGAAGCAATCCATGTGTTTTGATCGATTCGGAGAGTTCCGATAAACTTTCCGGATCAAAATGTTTACGGGGTTGATACGGATTAGGACGGATTTTAGCAACTGCGATCTCTTCTACTCCCCCTTTTTTAGGAAGCTCGTTATCGTATGCCTCTTCGATTTCACTGAGCAATGCGCCCAACCCACGTCCAAGTGCAGATGCTTTCGCCATATTTTTCCTTTAGGCGATAATCGCGTGTGCCAAATCTTGGTACGCCATAGAGCCGCTTGATTTTACATCGTAAAGAATCGCCGGTTTTCCGAAACTCGGAGACTCTGCCAATTTAACGTTTCGGGGAATAACGATATAGTCTTCTTCATTTCCCCCCGATTTGAACAGTTTCCCTTGAAAATGTTGTCGCAAATCGGCAAATACCTGACGAGAAAGGTTGTTTTGCGCGCTGTACATGGTCGGCAAAAACCCTTTGATCGTCAATTTCGGATTGATCGTTTTACGAACCAATTTAACGGTGTTCAGAAGCTGTGCCAACCCTTCCAATGCAAAAAATTCACATTGGATCGGAATAATGACCGAATTGGAAGCCGAGAGGGCATTGATCGTCATCGGCCCAAGTGCCGGAGGTGAATCGATAATCACATAGTCATATTCGTCTTTGACCTGTGCGATAGCCCGCTTCAAAATAAGTTCACGCCCCGTAGCGTTATCGGCATCGTAATACTCTTTTTCAACTCCGACAAGACCGATATTCGACGGAGCTAAAAAAAGTTTCGGCAATGAGGTCTTGAGGATAATCTCTCGTAATTTTTTGGCACCGATCAATACATGATAAATATTGAACTCATAGTTATTGCGGTGGTACCCCAATGAAGTGGTAGCATTGGCCTGCGGATCCGCATCAATCAACAATACTTTTTTTTCTGCAACAGCCAAAGATGCAGCTAAATTGACGGCGGTGGTGGTTTTACCCACTCCCCCCTTTTGGTTGGCGATAACAATAACTTCACTCATCGTAAACTAAACATCCTTTGGCCATTGCATTCCAATGAGCCGTCTTCTAGTAACACGGCATTTTTTAATGCAACTTTTTCATTATTGTTGTGGGTAAAAAAATCTCTACTGTTTTCAAATTCTATCTGGAATTTACTAAAAATTTGCTTCCACGTCGGTAATTTTTTAAACAAATCCCCATACGCTTTCGTTAAATCCTGAGGATCGATTTTTATATCGATTTTTTCAAAATCTTCGGGTGCCGAAACAAGGTTGATTCCGATACCGCAGACTAGCGTGTCACCCATTAAATTCGTAATCACACCGCCGATTTTTTTATCGTCTCTATAAAAATCGTTCGGCCACTTAAGCCAAATGGATGAACCATAGGAGCTGATCAGCTCTTTCATCAAAAAAGCGAGATAAATCGAGGTAGATTCCAGTTTCAGATCACTCGGTAGGAGCGAGCGCTCAATCGCGACCGAAATAAAAAGGTTCCCCTTTTGTCCGATCCAATGGTTCCCGCGAGAGCCTCTCCCCATCGTTTGCATGTCTGTCCCGACGCATATCGGAGTTTTCACAGTGCCGTTTTTCAGGGCATCGAGAAGATAGCTCTGTGTCGAATCCAGCGATTCAAACCAGAGGATGTCCACAACCGCTCCGTTTTCCGTTTAGATAATCGATCACCGAAGTCTCTTGCTTGGAGGGAGCTTGCACTCGCGTAATACGAAGGGAACCGCGGGAGCATTGTACGACGATGCTCTCTTTATCCATAGAGAGTATCACCCCCGCCTCGCCGCAACTGAGTTCCTCTTCGAGGTTCATTGCTTTGATTTTTAGCCCCGAATCGAGATAAAGCCCCGGCCACGGGGTAAATGCTCGATAACGGTTATAAATTTCGCGAGCATCGGAAAAATCGATCAACCCGTCCGATTTAAGAATTTTTTTGCAATGTGACGCTTCGGCATCGTTTTGAGCAGCTGCGGTGCATCGATCCCAATGTCGGATAGTATCGAGAGTCAAATCGACTGCCGTATCGGTGAGTCTTTTATAGAGCGATTCTACCATCTCATCTGCACCGATATTAATAGTTTCAATCTTGATGATTGCTCCTGTATCGAGCCCCTCATCCATCCACATGGCCGTAACACCGCTTTGGGTATCGTTGTTCAGTAAACTTTGCTGAATCGGGCTAGCACCACGGTAGTGAGGGAGGATAGAGGCGTGGAGATTCACGCAGGGGACATACTCCAAAATCGCTTTTGGGAGGATTTGTCCGTATGCGGCGACAATGATCATATCGCACGGTGTTGCCAAAAGTTCGTTCACGACGACTTCATCACGGAGTCTATTAGGCTGTATCACGGGGATATTTGCATTTTGGGCTACCGTTTTAACAATCGGAGGGGTTAAAATAGCTTTTCGTCCTACCGGCTTATCGGGTTGGGTGTAAACACTTACCACTTCAATATCGGTAGCCTCTATCAACGCTTCTAAAATCGAAGCCGCATAATCGGGTGTCCCCATAAAAATAACACGGGTCATTAAAGCTCCTCAGCGGCTTTAAACAGACTGCCTCCGCGATGTTGCCCCTCAATCAAAAAGCTTTTCGCATCACTCAGATCAAAACCGCTCGCCAAAAACATAGCCCCGCCTCGATTGAGGAGGAAATTTGCCGCTTTGAGTTTCGTCACGATTCCCCCTGTCGCAAAATTATGGTTCGGAGTGACTTCTAATGCCAATTCCTCGGGCGTAATACTTTCGATGCGAGAACGTACCTGTGCATCGGTGTAACTGCGGGGGTCTTTGTCATAATAGGCGTCGATATCGGAGAGGATAACGAGCAGTTCGGCTCCAAAATGGTGAGCCGCATAGGCAGAGAGCTGATCATTATCGCCCAAAATCAACTCTTCCGTCGCGGTCGCATCGTTTTCATTGATAATCGGAACCACATTATGTTGGAGAAGGGTTTCAATCGTATCTTTTGCTTTTTGGGACTCTTCGGCAGTATTGAAATTAGCCGCCGTTACCAGTACCTGAGAGGGGAGGATATTGTAGTGTTCAAACATCTTACGGTATTTGTTCATCAAAATCGGCTGACCGATGGATGCAAGGGCTTGTTTATTTGCCAAAATCTTTTTATCGAGTTTTAGTTCCGTGTACCCTGCCGCAACCGCCCCCGAAGAGACGAGGATTACTTCATAGCTTTTTTTGAGTTCTGCAATAAAATCGACGAGATTTTGCATCCGATCTTTTGCGATACGATTTTGCTCACTTAAAACCGCACTTCCGACTTTAACAACGATTCGCTTCATGCGCGCTCCGTTACGACCATTTGATAGAGTGCATACGTTAATGGTTTGATATTGAGATTGATCGCCGAAGAGATCGGTGCAATAAATGCCGGTTTGCTACGATCATAAAACGCTTTGTCAAAGTCTTCCTGCTCATACACCGGATACTCATCGCTGAAAGCAAATCGGCTTTTCTTCACCGGAGCGAGATTGACCAGTTTCAAAAACGCATTCGTTTTTTCGATCGCTTCTTCGGGGCTCATGGCATCGGCACGAGTAAGAGCAATCGCAAAATTACGTTCCGCTAACAGAGGTGAGAATTTTTCAAGCTCTTGTTTGAGCGTTTCGTATTGGTACTCAAGCTCATGGTACGATGCCAAATCGATCATGAACAAAAGGGTTTTGGTACGCTCGATGTGACGAAGGAATTTAAGTCCAAGACCTTTCCCCTCAGATGCGCCACCGATAATCCCCGGAATATCCGCCATAATATACGAATCAAAATCACCGATATTGATCTGTCCGAGTTTCGGAGTCAATGTCGTAAACTCATAGTTGGCGACTTCGGGACGAGCGTTAGAGACGGTAGAGATCAAGGTCGATTTACCGACATTCGGGAATCCTACCAATCCGACATCCGCAATCAGTTTAAGATCGAGTCTGACCACGCGGGTAACCGCTGGCTCCCCCGGTTGAGCGTACATCGGTTTTTGGTTGGTGGAGGATTTGAAGTGAACATTCCCAAGACCGCCGCGTCCCCCTTCTAAAAAGAGAACCTCTTTCCCGTCTTCGAGTAGATCGAGTAAAACATCACCCGTCTCAACATCGACCACTTGGGTTCCCGGAGGGACAACAACCACGAGACGTTTGCCCGCTTTGCCTGCCATGTTTGACCCCATACCCGGTTGCCCTTTGTCAGCTTTGAGGTTTTTGTTCCCTTGAAAGTGTGCGAGTGTGTGGGTATTATTGTCTACTTTGAAATAGACATCGCCGCCACGACCGCCGTCACCGCCGTTGGGTCCCCCTTGAAGAACATATTTTTCCCGTCGGAAAGCAACACACCCTGCTCCCCCTTTACCGGATGAGACGGTAATTTCTACACTATCACTAAACATGGATGTCCTTCAAGTTGTTTTGAACATTAGCCTCTTTATGAGACAATGATTATTTGCTTAACTCTATACTTCGATAAAAAGTACACGATTAAAAAGATAATTTTGGAAATGGATTCAAAATCGGGCGAAAGCCCGATGTAAGTGAAAATTAAGCGGCAGGGATGATAGAGACTTGTTTACGAGTTTTGTCTTTACGTTCAAACGCAACGACACCGTCAACCAATGCATACAAAGTATGATCTTTACCCATTCCCATGTTTTTACCCGGGTGAACTTTTGTTCCGCGTTGACGGATAACGATATTACCCGCTCTTACGAATTCACCACCGTATTTTTTGACACCGAGTCTACGTCCCGCTGAGTCGCGGTTATTCTGTGTACTACCCTGACCTTTCTTATGAGCCATGCTGTCCTCCTACTTTTTAATAATTACGCAGCGATCTTAACGATGCGAACGCGTGTGTGATCTCGTCTGAAACCACGTTTCAATTTGCTGTCTTTACGACGACGTTTTTTGTAGATCACGACTTTACGGTCACGACCTTCATTGATAACCTCAGCAGTAACAACAGCACCACTTACGAATGGGGTACCGGTTTTAAGTTCACCGTTATTCACGGCAAGAACTTCTTTGATTTCGACGGTGGTTTTAGGATCAAGTCCCATTTTATCGAACAAAAGGATATCACCCTCTTGAACTTTATACTGTTTTCCGCCGTTTTTGATAATTGCGTACATTAGCGTTCCTTACTTACAAGTCTACAAAAAGTGGCGAATTATAGCCAACGTTTATTTA
>NZ_DASUIQ010000130.1:0-3900 GCF_036279695.1 Sulfuricurvum sp. | reverse complement strand
TCTGATCGATATTGCGAGCAATCCTGTCGATATGGGAGCCCGTTGGGCGGTAGCCAAAAATCCTCACACGCCGGTTGAAGTACTCACTCACCTCTCTAGTGATCCCATCAACTTAGTGCGCGCCCTTGTCGCCGCCAACCCCTCAACTCCGAGTGATGTCTTAGAAAAATTCTTTAGCGATGAAAAAATCGTCCGTGACGGGCTCTCCGGCAATCCAAACACCCCAGCAAAACTACTCAAAATTCTCTGTGATGATAATGATAAAATGGTACGCATGCGCCTTGCAGAAAATCGTTCAGCCCCAAAAGAGATCATCAGTACTCTCACCAACGATACGGATAACGATGTAAGCAAAGCGGCACTTGCCAATCTGGGAGCACGCGTATGAAAAAACGCCATTTTGAAGAACGTAGTCAGTTTATGAGCTTGGAAAACCACTTTCTAAACACTTTTTTCTCCGGTCTTTACCTCAGTGCCAGCGACTTCATAGCCATCGGAAATGCCAACGGGTTAGAGCTTCGTATGCATTCTCGGGAAATGTTGATTAAAGATCTTCTCAATGAGTCCAATAAAATCGGTACTCTGCAAGGGGTCATCGCATCACTTAACGCGCTTATCGATGAACGTATCAATACCGCTCATCGCCTCAGCCTCGAATATCCTTCAGCACGTAATGCTTTAGCAAAACTAGCCCAAAAAGCAACCGGTTCAAAAGCGCTTTTGGCACGCGAAGCGAGAGGAAATCCGTATGAACACTAAAGCGTTAACGGATGCGCTCCACGCATTCCCTTATCCGGGTCTTAGCCGAACGCTCGGCGAACTAAAACTTCTATCGGAAGTAAAAGTCTCCGAGGGAAGTGCTAAAATCGAACTCCTCACCGTAAGCGATGATTCCTATCTCACACTCAAATCAGCAATCGAATCCGCTTTTGGAAATCATTTCACTAGACTCGATATTACTAAAAAAGCTCAGGTACAAAAAGACACCAATTACGGTAACAGTGCCAGCCCGAACAATAGAGCACCTTACGCTGCGAACGTCATTGCGGTTACCAGCGGTAAAGGGGGAGTCGGCAAGAGCACCGTCAGCGTCAACCTCGCCATTGCCCTTGCCCAAAAAGGGTATCGTGTCGGTATTTTGGATGCTGATGTCTACGGTCCCAATATTCCTCGCCTCACCAATACCGATCTTGAAAAGATCAAATGGAATGATGACAATAAAATCGTTCCAAGTGAAAACTACGGGATAAAAATTATGAGTGTCGCCCTCACTACACCGACCTCCGATACTCCGCTTGTTTGGCGTTCATCCGTTGCTGTCTCCGCATTGATTCAATTTCTTGAAGATGTCGCATGGGGCGAACTGGACTTTATGGTTATTGATATGCCTCCGGGAACCGGCGATATTCAACTTACCATGGCACAAGAGCTCCCTATCACCGCAGGTGTGATTGTTACGACGCCTCAACTGGTTGCAAGCGATGATGTCAGTCGTTCTATCCGAATGTTCCAAGATATTCACGTTCCAATGGCTGGATTGGTCGAAAATATGAGCTACTTTATCGCCCCTGATACCGGAACACGATATGACATTTTCGGTAGTGGGGGGGGTGAGCGATTGGCGGCACGTTATAACATCCCGTTATTGGGTCAGATTCCCTTAAATATGGATATACGAGAAGGCAGTGATAACGGTGAGCCACCGGTTGTTTTAGGATGTGACACGTTAAAAAGTTATTATCGAGAGATCGTAGAGAATATGCTAAAAGCAGTGAAGTTTAAAATTTAGTTCTTCATCACCCTGAACTGGATTCAGGGTCTAAGAAGATGCCGAATCAAGTTCGGCATGACGCTCATTTACTTGAAAATCTTTTTCAAATCCACTTCAACAGCACCAGGTACCGTTGCAATCGTCATAAATTCGCTCATCGTAAGCAACGGATAGCTGATCGCGATAAAGTATTTAGCACTTAATGCTTTTGCCTGTCCACCTTCGATCAATACTGCCCACGGAAGAATTTGTCCGTTTTGAGTTCCAATTTTTTTGACAAATCCGTTTGTACGGCGATCCATGTCAACGAATGCAACATAACGATCTTCGCCCACTTTTACAACCGCTGTAGTCCCTTTTGCTTTTTGTGCTTTAGCAACCAAATCAGCCGTAGAACCTTCGCCGACAACACTCATATCTTCGTAATACGGCATTCCAACCATAAAATGATACCCCGCAAGAGCATCAAATTCCCATTTATCCGCAGAGTCTTTTAATGGACCGAATGCTTTTTCCAGTGAAGCCAATTCAGCCGATGCAACTGCATGGCTATACTCTTTTTGCATAAACGCTTTTCCGAAATAAACCGGATTGGCAATACTGACTTGTTTACGCTCATCATCGACTAAAATGCGTCCAACAGCGGCAAGCGCGCGTGAAGGTTTATTTGCCATTGCTTTCATTTGAGCATTGGTAAACAATACCGTCGTCCCAGCATCGGTTGATTTTGTACCGATTACTTCAAATCCCGCAGATGATAGTTTGGATTTTACACTATCAACATCACTGTAAGCTCCGATTTTATAGGTAGCGACTACTTTTTCAACTTTGACTCCCGCCTCTGCTTCAGGTGCCGTTCCGGCACATCCGCAAAATCCGAGTACCAATGCACTCATTATTAGTGAATAGAATTTTTTCATTTCTCTTTCGCTCCCAATCCAATCATAATATCGATAATCTCTTTATCCAGACTACGAATCGAATTAACCATTTTAGGATCATTGAGCCCCATAACCGCAATCCAGTTCTCTAGTCTCGGCATACCTACGATAAGCTTGTTTGACCCTTTTTCAACATACATGTACATAGAACATGGGGCGAATGTCCCAGCATCAGGACGACCTTGGTTAAAAATACCCTCAGAGAAACGGAAATGACAAAGTGAGTAAACCCAATACTCATCATAGCGACCGAACTCGATATTACTATCCGTCATAGAACCTTTAATATCTTTGTATCCGGCAATGATATATTTATGACTTTCAAACGACTCTTCAAATTTACTTTGGAAGTCACTTTTAAATGCTTCTAAACTCGCTCCGCGTTCAAACGGGATTTCAAATGTCATCATCGGTTTAGCAGGTAGAGCTTTATAATCGATAACTTGTACTTTACTACCGATCTCAGCTTCCACCATTTTGTCCAACGGAACAAACGATGCAGCAAATTTTGCACGGACATCAGCATCTTTAACACCCACAATATCAAGCATCGTGTCTGGAGTTACGTGACCTACATAGGTTTTATTTTCACCCATTTTTTTGTAGATGTGCAGATTAAACGGAGAGAATCCACCCAATGAAGGTTCTTTCATTAACAACGGTCCAATTACGGAATCATTAGTGATAGAGAAAAATCCGAGGTTATCCAATGTTGTTTTAAACGTTGGATCGAAATCAGGATGTTTAACTTGTGCCCCTTTTTCGGTTTTAAACTCAGTTCCCCATTTGGTTTTATACGCATCGTTAATGCGCTCATGCGGATCAGATAGGACAAAGCCTAATGAATTGATCTTATTGTTGACCATATCCATATACACTTTCTCTTTATCGCCCTCACCGACATAAAATTTTACCCCTTGGGCACCAAAAGCCATTGAAGCAGCTAATGATAAAGCCGCTGCGCCGATTAATAATCTGCTAAACATAGTTTTCTCCTTCGTATAATCGCATTTGAGCCGTGATCTGCCCTTTTTTGCAAAGGGGATATTTTATCACAAAGCCATCAAAAAAACGATAATAACAACTCAAACTTTATGAACTCTGATTATCGCTGGGAAAAGTGGATAGATTGTGAATCTCTCCCAAGAAGGGAAAGAAGAAAACTTCTTAGAAGTTGAAGTTAAGCTG
>NZ_DASUIQ010000129.1:0-7008 GCF_036279695.1 Sulfuricurvum sp. | reverse complement strand
GTCCGCTTCGAACGGCTTCAATTCTTCAATCGCATCGGCAAAGTAATCTGCAAATTTCACCCCGTAAAGACGTTCAAAACGCTCTATATCGAGTTTGAAATTAGACATCAACTCCATAATGACGTATTGTCGGATACGGTCGTCTTCGCTTAACGCTACCCCTCTCTCATACGGCAATTTCCCCGCATCGATAGCCGCTTCATACGCTTCCATCTCTTTGAAGTTCTGTGCGTAATAGTCAATCCCCTCACCGATAGAGGTAAGCCCTACTCCGATCAGATCGGCTCCCCCTTTGGTGGTGTACCCTTGGAAGTTACGGTGAAGCTCCCCTTTTTCGATCGCTTTGAAGAGTTCATCTTCCGGTTTGGCGAAATGGTCCATCCCGATCATGCGGTATCCGCGCTCGGACATGTGGTCGATGGTATAGCGCATAATGGCGAGCTTCTCGCTAGGATGCGGCAACGTTGTCTCATCGATTTTACGCATCGTTTTTTTGAGCCACGGTACATGGGCGTAGTTGAACACGGCGAATCGATCCGGATCGAGGGAGATCGCAAGATCAAGGGTCTTTTTAAACGTCTCCAGAGACTGATACGGCAATCCGTAGATCAGATCGACATTGACACTCACCATATTGTATTTACGAGCTAACTCCATCGCCGCTTTGGTGATGTCGTAAGGCTGTACACGGTGAACGGCAACTTGGACTTTTTCGTCAAAATCCTGAATCCCGAAGCTGACACGGTTAAATCCCGCCTCGCTCATCACTCTCATCTGATCGTCATTGATATGACGGGGATCGATCTCACAGCTGATCTCGGCATCAGCGGTAAAATTTTTGAAATGGCTTTTAATCGCACTGATAATGCGGTTTAATTGATCCGCATCGAAAAACGTCGGAGTTCCTCCGCCGAAATGGAGCTGTATCACCGGACGGTTGACATCGATATGTTGGCTCAGGATTTGAAGCTCACGCGTCAGATAATCGATATAACGCTCTTTTTTATCCTCTTTGGAGGTAAATACGACGTTACACCCGCAAAAGTAACAGGCATTTTTGCAAAACGGCAAATGAAAATAGAGTGAAAGGGGACGTGAGGGCTCTTGTGCGTGGAGCTTTGCAAGGAATCCGTTATAATCAAACGAGTCACTGAACTCCAATGCCGTGGGATAGCTCGTATAGCGCGGTCCCGGTTTGGAATATTTGGTAAATTTGTCAAAATCAAACATGGTACTACGTCCCCAAAAAGGTATATTATCGCGATTATACCCTTTTGGATTGAATGTCCCCTAAAATTCCTCTGTTACCAAGAGAAATAGTGGTGATAAAATAGAATAAATTATACGTCAAAAATTTGTTTTTTTTATAAAATGTGATAAAATGAACGGAAATTCAATACTATAGTAAAGAGAGTTTATGAGTGCTATCAAAGTGCTAATCATCGAAGATGATGAAGTAACCGCAATGAATCTAAAAATGTCCTTGGAGAAACAAGGCTATGACGTCATTTCATTAGCGGACAACGCCGTAACGGCGCGCAATAAAATTAAAATATATAACCCCGATATTGCCCTCATCGACATCGGATTGCAAAAAACGACGGACGGTATTGAGTTAGCGCAATACATCCGCGATAAAAATCAGCTCCCGTTTATCTATCTGACGGCTCATTCGGATAACGACATGCTCGCAAAAGCCAAGAAAACGGAGCCCTATGGGTATATCGTCAAGCCGTTTGACCCGATCAACCTACACACTACGATTCAAATGGCGCTTTACCGTTTCAAAGAGGAGAAAAAGCGCAAATCGAATATCGATGAACTCAAATCGGATCGTGAAGAGCTCGAAAAGCTGGTCTATGCCAAAAAGCTCTCCGATAAACCGATCGTCGAATTCGGCGAAGGGTACCGCCATGATACGGGGTTGGGTGAAACTTTTTATCAAAACCAAAAAATCAAACTCACCAAAAAAGAGAACGCCTTTATCCGTCTCTTAGTCGCTCAACTCGGGAGTGTCGTCGATTTCCAACAGGCGATCAACTATGTCTGGGAGACCAAAGGGGCAACCGACAACAGTGTTCGTACCCTCGTATGGAGACTCCGATCCAAACTCCCGACCGACGTGATCAAAAACGCTTCCGGAGTCGGCTACTATCTCGAAGAGTAGCCTCTATTCGAACCGTTTTTCAAACTCACTCCGAAGCACTTCATACGCTTCGATAAAATCAAACTCTTCTTCGCTCTGTGTCGCCGAACACTCGATCACATACGCAAGACGGGACAACTCATCAAATCGGAAATTAGCACTCGAGCCTTTGATCGCATGGGCAATAAAAGCGATGTTTTCATACTCTCTTTTCTCGATAGCCGCTAAAATCTCGTGGAGCGAATGTTCCATCTTTTGGTGATAAATCCCTAATAGATACTCGATTTGTTCCTCATCCAGCATCAAAGCACTTTTGAGATGTTCCATATCGATGTTTTTCCATCGAGAGACACCTGATGATTGCACCTCTTTTGCTTCAGCTAATACGGTCGGTTTTAAATAGCGCTCAAATATCTGCTCGATCTCTTTGAGGACGATCGGCTTTCCTAAAAATGCATCGTAGCCGTTTTGAATCGATCGCTCACGTGAGCCTTTGATCACATTCGCCGTTAATGCGACAATCGGGACATGCAGGTGATGATGTTCGTGCTCATACGCTAAAATAGCCGCTGTCGCCTCATTACCGTTCATAAGAGGCATCTGTTCATCCATCAACACCATATCAAAAGATTCCGCCTGAAATGAGTGCAGTGCTTCGACTCCGTTAGAGGCGATCGTGTAGCTGAGACCGTATCGTTCCAATATGATTTTAATCAACTCCTGATTGGCCAAATTATCTTCGGCTACCAGTACTTTTCCGATAAATCCGCCCCTTCTTTTACTCCCACCCGTGACAGGAGTATGGGTTCCTTGCATTCCTAAAACATCGCATAAAGCACTTTGCAGTTTTGTACAATAGATCGGAAAGGTAAGCGGTGCAATCGTGTAAATCGTATCATAGCGTTCATCCAAAAAATCGAGAATGGCAATAGAGGGGATTTGATGCTCAATAATAGTTTTACGTGCCGCATCGCTCATAGAACTTTCCAGAAAGATCAAGAGATCACACGGCTCTTGAACGTCATGAATCAGATGAATATCCAACCCGAAATGATCCCAATAGCGCTGCAGCGACTCCAGTTTATAGCTCTCACTTGGATCATAGGCAAGCAATCCGAATCGGATCCCCTCGAACATCGATACATCGAATTTTGTCACTTCACACTCGCGGTTTGCTACCGCAGGAATTTTGAGGGTAAACGTACTTCCATCCCCAAGTGTCGATTCGAGTTCGATCACCCCTCCCATGTGTACCGCTAATTGTTTACAAATGGAGAGCCCGAGTCCTGTCCCCTCGTTGATCTTTATGCTCCCCTCTTGAGCCTGAGAAAACGCATCAAAAATCCGCTCTTGATCTGAGGGGGAGATCCCCATCCCTTCATCACGCACCGAGAGCGACAGAATCCCTCCATCAAACCGTGCCTCCACGTGGATAGCACCGGCATGGTGGCTAAACTTTATCGCGTTACTCAAAAAATTTCCGACAATCTGTTTGATCCGCAATGCATCGGCCACAATCTCATAGGGAATAGCAGGATCGATAAAACTGGTCAAGGTAAGGCTTTTGGAGTTTGCTCCGGGGACAAAAAGTTCCATCGTATGGGAAATCTCATCATGGATATTAAACGGCTGCGGATCGACGGTAAATTCTCCGCTTCGAAGTTTGCTGAAATCAAGAATATCATTGATAATGTGGAGAAGGTTTTCGCCGCTGTTGCTGATAATATCGAGATATTGCTGATAGCGGGGATTGGTCGTCTCATCTCGTAAAAGGGAGACAAATCCCAAAATAGCATTAAGCGGTGTCCGAATCTCATGAGACATATTGGAGAGAAAATACTCTTTTGCTTTGGAGGCGTTGAGTGCTTCTTGCTCTTTTTGGTAGATGGTGTCGGTATAAAGTTTTAAAACACCCGAAAAGTTTTTGTCAAACAGATAGCTGATGGAGACAAACATCGACTGATCGTTGATCCCCAAGCGGTAAGTGGCATTGAGGACGGAGCGTTTAAAATGGGTACACAAAACAAAAAGCTCATCCGCACGAAGCTCTTTATTTTTTAAATAATCGATCAATTCTGCAATCACAGGGCAATCACCGATCACCATCGACCCCGATACAACCCCTATAAAATAGTCAAAAACGCTTCCTGCATACTGCTCTTTAAAAAAATCGGTGTCGATTCCGTGCCGCTCTAAAATCGATGCACTCAGCTCATCCGATACCCACTCTTGTAAAATAGAGTCTTTTGAAGTGATTAAAATCTCTTTGGATCGGAATAAATTAGATATATCGGGAAGGTTCATCAGGGTTCCTTGAATACGATAGTTTTACCGATATAATACTCAAAAAGGGGTGAAAGTATAATTTTTTATTATGGAGCAACCCAGAAAAATACACCCGAAGAGACAATTAGCAACTGAAAAGCTAAAATCAATACGGTTCCGATAATATTGCCGATTTGACAACTGGTACACTGCTTATATTTTTTACCTTCGTACTGTCCATAGATAAAATAAATAATCATTAATAGCACTACGCCGACGAGAGCATATTTATCGAGCGTATAAACCAATTCACGTAACTCGGGTGAAACAAAAAACGGAAGGAGAAATGTCAGTGTCACTAATACAAGAAGATATTTGGCACCCCGTTTAAAATAGTCACGAACGAAAACGACCGGACACGATTCACCCGCGATAAATCCATCTTGTGCAAGCTGCTTCTCTGCACTACTACGATTCTCTTTGGCCATTTTATCGAGCAATGTACCTCCAAAGAGAAAATCAACCTGCTGTTGAATTCTGCGCGACAGTGCACCTTCTACATCGAGGTGTTGCAACTCGCCGTAACGGTTTTCATAGACTACCTTGATCTTTCCGTATCGCTTAATCGCGGCACTGAACCCTGCAGGGAAATAAGCGCTCTTCTCCTCTCCCTCTTCGCTTCCCTCGTTGAGAATGATACGGGCATTGATCAGTTCAATTAGACGATCTTCGTCTTTAATAATGATAGCACTGAAAGGGACGGCAATCTGAATCGCAGAAATGGCATCCAGACCGTTATGTGCCATCGTATCATGCATATTTTCCAGTAGTTCAAACAACTCATCATCAAATTTCCGAACATCGGCAGAAATATATTTAATCCGCTCATCAGGGTAGGTGATCAATTCTTTAATCATTGGTAAAACTTTCTTAGGAGGTAAAGCCCCGAAGGGGGCTTAGAATTAGTGGCTTTTGCGAACAACGATCAACATTTTGATGTTGATCATGATAAAGCGGATAAGCTGCCAAATTTTGCAGGTACGCATTTTGATAACAAAATTTGTCGGTACCATCGTTGTGAAATTATTGTCGTACGGTTTAACGTATTTTTCGATTTCGTTCATATTTTTTCTCCTTTTTCTTATTCAGGGATCAAAGTCCAGCCCGGATTGAGCTTAGCTTTATAGATAAACATGTGGTGTAGGATATGTTTGATCCAGTGACCTGCAAGTCCGATTTCACCGAAGGTGTAATCCAAGTCACGTCCGAGACCAGGGTATTTTTCGAAGTCAGGAACAACCGGATAAACGGTCAATGCCGCAGCAGTACCGTCGAATAGACCTTTACCTGCTGATGCAACACACGCCGCACCCATTTCTGCCATAGACGCTTCATGCAAGTGTGCACTCGGTCCTTTTTTGATCAAATCACAAACACTGTGAGCTACCGCTTTACCGATAATACCACTTGGCATACCTGTACGTGGAGGCGTTGGGAAAATTTGTGTTCCGTTTGGAGTCGTCATCGGTTTAGAGATCGGATGCGGAGGAGCAAACGCGATACCTGCGGCGAAGAGATTTTTGTATGTCGGATTTTGGTATGTACGTGGCCAGTCAGACGCTTTCCAGTTTTCATACGCACCTGCGTTGTAGTTTGCATCAACTTTCATAAATCCGTTTGGAGCAAATACAGTAGCGGTAATATCTTCACCCGCTTTATCGTATGCTTTGAGGCCGACACCCGCGAACGGAGGAATCAACATTGCGAAGTCGAACTCTTGCTCACCCATTGAACCGTCAAGAAGTTCGTAAGAAACTTTCCCTTTTTCAACTTTGTTTACGTGAGCACCGATAGTCCATTTAACCCCGCGCTCAGAGTACAATGACTCTGCGAAAAGACGTGAAGATGCTGCATATCCGCCGCGTTTCATGTGCAATCCGCCGATACCGAAGTCACCGAGGAATGATTCATTAGAGATCCATTGAAGATCTGCCATGTCACGTACGCCCGCTTTGCGAAGTTCGTGTTCGATGTTGAAAATGTACTCAAATGCCGCACCTTGACACGTACACATACCGTGACCTGTTCCGATGAGGAATTTTTGACGCTCCCCTTTTTTCATTTTTTCGATACATTTTGCCAATTCGTGTGCCGCATGATCAGCATGGTCTGCCGTACATACTGAAACAGTGAATTCACCTAAACCGTTAGCATCACCGAGACCCGGAGTCGCTGCAAAGTTAAGTTTCGGTCCGGTAGCGTTGATCAAATAATCATACGTTACGTCTTCACTTTGTCCCGCTTTGCCTTGACCGGTATACTCGATCGTAACAAACGCTTTATCGCTGCTTGCATTCCCCTCAGGGTTAAGGCTTACCGCTTTCGCTTGTTTGTAGGTAATTCCAGCTTTTTGATAAACAGGAGCAAGGTCAAAAGTAACCTCTTCTTTCGACATTTGACCGACACCAACCCAAATGTTTGATGGGATCCAGTTCCATTTTGAGTTAGGGGTTACTACCACTACCTCGTGATCTTTTCCGAGCCAATCTGCCGCGAACGTTGCTGCAGTATGTCCGGCGACACCGCCACCGAGGACG
>NZ_DASUIQ010000128.1:0-4814 GCF_036279695.1 Sulfuricurvum sp. | reverse complement strand
TACCCATCCGACGACGGAGCAGAGATTGGAACGTTTAGAGGCGTTAAAAGGGGAAGTGTCACCGAGAGAGAACAAACTCTACGAGCGTCATTACCGGTAGAAGCGTTTTATTCGGATTCGATTTTTAGGGTGAAATGGGGTTTGTGAGACATCTTTTTTTTCGGTGTTTTCAAAAAAGTATGCCGATATACGATGTAAATAAAGAGACTTAAGCCCAGCCCTACAATCAGATAACTCATTTTTTCCATCCAGTGCTCCTCTACCCTTGATAATGTGAAATCGGCAGATTAAAAAAAATGTTTATTTCTAATAATTTTTGATTATCTCAAAAGCAATCGATTTGGACTCTAATGCATTAATAAAGCGTTGAAAATTGGTTTTACAGAGCGCTTCATCGCTCGAGGCAACCGAAATCTCGACCGTCGGATTTCCCCCGTTCATCATTGGTAGCGATGAAAAATCGATCCCCTCATCCAACCCTTCCATAACATCGATCAACGTATTTTCAGAGGTCTGAGCTATGAGCGTATGGCGATAGAGCTTAGGGGCTTGGGGATAAAATCGCTCCAGTGCCTCTTCGACCATCGGATGAGACATCTCAGGAAATCCCGGCATGAAAAAATAGCGCTCATAGAGGTAAAAGCCCGACATATTGTTGATGACGTTATGAAGCAGTCCTGAGTCTTTAGGGAGTTCCGCCATGTGGATGCGGTGCGGGTATGCGGCATCACCGAATCGTTCGATAATATGATCGGCAAATTCTCGTTGAGGAACCAATACGCCGTCGCTAAAGACATCGGCAGCAATTTGACGGGTTAAATCATCGGGAGTTGAACCGATCCCGCCGAAACTGAACATCACCGCCTCGGGATCGTTTTTGATCATTGCAAAGGTGTTATGGATCAACGTAGGATCATCTTTGATAATGAAGGAAGAGAAGAGGGTGTGCCCGCGACGCAGCAGCGCATCACGAACATAGAGAAAATGTTTGTCTTCACGACGGGCATTTAGGATTTCAGAACCGATAATAACGGCATAAAAGTGGGGAGTTTTCATAAGAGGATTATAACACGAGATTCCCCGCTAAGGGGAGAGGAAAATTATTTGAGTTTTTCCAAAATTTCTTTTTCAACAACATCGATTTTTTGGGTTCCGTCGATGGTGATGTATTTCACGGAGCTATCAGTTGCCGCAACACCTTGGTAGTAGTTGACAAGAGGAGCAGTTTGCTCATGGTAGACACGGAGACGATCTAAAACGACTTCGGCTTTATCATCAGCTCGTTGTACGAGTTCTTCTCCTGTTTCGTCATCTTTTCCTTCCACTTTCGGCGGATTGAAAACGACATGATAGGTACGGCCTGAAGCGAGGTGGGCACGGCGTCCTGACATACGCTCAACGATAACGCTATCGGCAACATCGATTTCGATTACGGCATCGATCGCTACACCCGCTTCTTTGAGCGCGTCGGCTTGAGGAACGGTACGAGGGAACCCGTCAAGGAGAAAGCCATTTTTGCAATCATCTTCTAAAATGCGCTCTTTGACAAGACCGATAATGATCTCATCGGTGACAAGTTTGCCCGAATCCATAAACGATTTCGCCAATGTTCCGAGTTCGGTTCCTGCTTTGATCGCGGCGCGAAGCATATCGCCCGTAGAGATTTGCGGGATGTCGAATGCTTTCGTCAAAAACTGAGCTTGTGTCCCTTTTCCGGCACCCGGAGCACCCAAAAGAATGATTTTCATTTGATATTATCCTATATTAGATTTTTGTTTTGATAAATGCTTCCATCTCATCGACAATAGCTTCGATGGTGCGTTCACCGTTGATTTTTTGGAGGAGATTTTTTTCCTCATAAAAAGCTTGTATCACTGCTAAAGGTTCGGTATAAACACTCATACGATTGTTAAATACTTCTTCTTTGTCATCGGCGCCGCGAGAACGTCCGAGGACGCGATCACGTGCTACCTCTTCGCTCACCACTACTTCGATGATACTGAGTAGCTCGATGGAGTGATCGTGCTGCAAGAACTTATCAAGTTCGCTCATTTGCTCGAATGATCGAGGATAGCCGTCGAACAAGATCACATCTGAGGGGGCGGCTTTGATCGCGCTGGTGATCGTCTCAATCGCGATCTCAATCGGAACGATCATTCCGCGGCTGATAAAGCTGTCGATGAGTTGACCGCGCTCTGATCCGCTGGCTACTTCGGCGCGGAGGAGATCACCCGTCGAGTAGTGGACGATTGATTCGCTGTTACGCGCGGCAATCATTTCCGCATCGGTTGTTTTGCCTGAACCCGGTGCACCAATAATCAAAAAAAGCTTTTTCATGACTTATTTGGCGCTTTCACGAAGGCGGATATGAAGCTCACGAAGCTGAGTTAATTCTACCGGACTCGGTGCTTGGGTCATGATACATGAGGCTTTTTGGGTTTTCGGGAACGCGATAACGTCACGGATGCTATCTTTTTTGGAGAGCAACATCATGAAACGGTCAAACCCGATAGCGAATCCGCCGTGTGGCGGTGCTCCGAATTTGAGGGCATCGAGTAGGAACCCGAATTTCTCTTGAGCTTCTTCTTCGCCGATCCCAAGAAGGGTGAAGATTTGCTCTTGAAGCGCTTGTTTGTGGATACGGATCGATCCTCCGCCAAGTTCGGTTCCGTTGAGGACGATGTCATAGGCGATCGATTCGATGTCTTCGAGGTGCTCGTGGTTCAAATCACGCGGCATGGTGAACGGATGGTGAAGTGCTTTGACACGACCCTCTTCGATCTCGAACATCGGGAAGTCAACAACCCAGACAAATTCGAAGCGATCTTTGTCGATTAAGTTCATTTTCTCATGTTCGGCGATGAAGATACGGAAACGTCCCATATAATCCCACACGGTTTTTTTATCTCCCGCACCGAAGAAGACGACATCGCCCACTTCCATGCCCGTACGGTCGACGAGGAGTTGTAAATCTTCAGGGGTGAAGAATTTTTCCAACGGTCCTTTGAGACCGTCCTCTTTCATTTGGAAGTATCCGAGCCCTTTGGCACCGAATTTACGGACGTAATCTTCGAAGCTTTTCATTTCACGTTTGGAGAATACCAAATCGGCACCCGGAACACGAAGCGCTTTGATACGGTTCATTTTCGGATTCGCGGCAATCCCTGTGAAAATCTCGTTGTCACAACGTGCGAAGATGTCAATAACATCGATCATTTTAAGATCATATCTGAGGTCAGGTTTGTCAGAACCGTACCACTCCATAGCGTCGGAGTATTTGATACGGTTGAACGGCGTGTGGACTTCATGTCCTGCTGCAGCAAACATACCCGTGATGAGTTCTTCGGCAACACGGATAACGTCTTCTTGGTTACAGAAGCTCATCTCGACGTCGATTTGGGTAAATTCGGGTTGACGATCGGCACGCAAATCTTCGTCGCGGAAACATTTTGCGATTTGGAAATAACGATCAAACCCTCCTACCATTAAGAGTTGTTTGAAAAGCTGAGGAGATTGAGGAAGGGCGTAGAACTCACCCTCGTGGACACGGCTAGGGACGAGATAGTCCCGCGCACCCTCAGGGGTTGATTTGGTTAGAATCGGCGTTTCCACTTCCAAGAATCCGAGACGATCCAGTACGTTACGTGCCGCGATAGCTGCTTTGGATCGGAGCATAAATGTGTTATACATTGACGGGTTACGTAGATCGAGGTAACGGTATTTTAGACGGATCTCTTCACCGACGCTGTTGTCACCGATACCGAACGGTACAGGCTCAGAGCGGTTTTCGATGATGAGCTCTTCGACGACCACTTCGATAGCACCCGTTTTGAGACGTGGGTTTACCAACCCTTCGCCGCGGTTACGGACACGTCCGTGTGCGATCAGGACGAATTCATCGCGCACTTCACTCGCGAGTTTATGGGCATGGGCATTATCGGCAGGATCGCAAACGAGCTGAATCAAGCCGCTTTTATCGCGTAAATCGATAAATACGATTCCACCATGGTCGCGGTAGCTGTTCGCCCAACCGCATAAAACGACGTTGTCGCCTACGTTTGCTTCACTTAAATCGGTACAAAAATGACTTCTCAAATCAAAGTCCTTAGGTTATATTTTTCGCAATTATATCGCGTATAAGCTTGCGGTTTGATAATATAACAATAGACTTCGCCCTAGTCAGAGCACTTATGAGCCGTTTTGATTCCCTGAAAGTGGCGAAGAGGAGCTATAGGGGACTTTTGCGCTGGGGGTTTCTTTGGAAGTTTTTTCAAGATGAACGTCTTGGTCGTCGAAGAAAATATCCGCCTGAAATGCCTTTACGATTTCGTATTTATCAACACCGCCTAGGAAAAAGGCCTCATCGATACGGACGCCCCACTCATTTAACGTCCGTATAACCCTCTCATGGGCGGGTGAGTTGCGGGCGGTGATCAGTGCGGTTCGAATCGGTGCAGAGGTTTCATCGGGAAAATGGGTTTGGATTTTGGAGATAACCCGCAATAATTTGGCGAACGGTCCATCGGGGAGTGATTTGCTGACATTCTCTTTTTCATGGGCGATGAAGGCATCGAGCCCTTGTTGTTTGTAGATTTGTTCCGACTCGTCCGAGAATAAAACGGCGTCTCCGTCAAACGCGATGCGTACTTGGTGGGAACGGGGCTTTTTATGATCCCCCTCAAACGGTAAAATCCTCGCTGCCGCGATCCCCGTATCGATCGCATCACGGACATCTTCTTCGTAGGCGGATAAAAAGAGATCGACTTTGAACGGCAATAGATATTTCGAGATTTTTTCTCCGCCCGTCCAAGCCG
>NZ_DASUIQ010000127.1:0-43689 GCF_036279695.1 Sulfuricurvum sp. | reverse complement strand
GGTTTCTGCCGCGGCTGAAGGGTCCATATGCGCTAGGATCAAAGCAACTGTCTGAGGATGCTCATTCATAATAAAGTCGGCTAACTGTTGCGGTTTGATTTTTGATAAAAAGGCAAAGTTCTGAGTGCTTTGCATCGTTTTGCTGAGGCGTTCGAGTATTTTTTTGGCTTCTTCGGGACCGAGAGCTTTGTAGAGAATCTCACGGGCATAGTCCATACCGCCGGTATTGAGATACTGATTGGATTGAAAAATGGCGTAAAATTCTTCGAGAACCGCACCGCCGATATTCTTTTCTACTGAGCGGTTATTGGCAATATATTTGGAAACTTCGGTGATTGCATCGACATTCATACGTGAAAAAATGGTGGCTGTAACGTCTTCGCCAAGCTGCATGAGCAAAATAGCAATTTTTTCAGTCATCCCCATTTCATCAAAAGAGAGTTGCTGATTGGAATTGAGAGTCAATTTTGGCTCCTACAGTAAAGAAAAATCATTCGGAACCTGCCATTTGTTTCGATTATCCATGCATCTTATCAGAAGAGTAATGAAAACGGTATTAAAAACGAGGGAGAGAAGTGCTTTATTAGCACTCCATCTCAATCACATTCCACGGCAAACCTTGGGTATTCATCTCATCCATGAAGAAATCAGGATCGAGTTGTTCCATGTTGAACACCCCTTTTCCGCTCCATTTACCCTCAACCATCAGTTTTGCACCGATAACAGCAGGAACACCTGTCGTATACGAAACGCCTTGTGATTTTACTTCGGCGTAGCACTCTTCGTGATCTTTGACTTGGTAGATATAGATTTTGCGTTTTTTACCGTCTTTGAGTCCTTCGGCAACGATACCGATGTTGGTTTTCCCTTTGGTACGAGGACCGAGTGACGCCGGATCAGGGAGCAACGTTTTCAAAAATTCCATAGGGACAATTTTCATCCCTTGATGCTCAACCGGTTCGATACCGAGCATACCGACGTTTTCGAGGCATTTCATGTGGGTAAGGTAGCTTTGACCGAACGTCATGAAAAAGCGGATACGTTTGAGCCCTTTGATATGCTTGACGAGAGATTCCATCTCTTCGTGGTACAACAGATAGCTGTCTTTTGGTCCGACTTCAGGATAATCCCAAACTTGCATAATCTCCATCGGTTCTGTTTCGATCCATTTGCCCTCTTCCCAGTAGCGCCCTTTGGCACTTACTTCGCGGAGGTTGATCTCAGGGTTGAAGTTCGTAGCGAACGGATAGCCGTGATCTCCGGCGTTACAGTCGAGAATGTCGATGGTGTGGATCTCATCGAAATAGTGTTTTTGAGCATAGGCACAGAAAACATTCGTCGCACCCGGATCGAATCCGCTTCCTAGTAATCCCATGATCCCCGCTTCTTTGAATGCCGCGTCACGTTCCCATTGGAGTTTATACTCGAATTTTGCTTCATCAGGGTGTTCGTAGTTTGCGGTATCGAGATACGGTGTTTTAGTAGCGATACATGCATCCATGATACTCAAATCTTGGTATGGCAATGCAACGTTGATCAAAATATCAGGAGAATATTTTTGGATTAATGCGATCACTTCATCGGTGTTATCCGCATCGACCGTAGTGATTTCGATAGCACCTGCGGGAAGTTCGTTTTGGATCTCTTCACAGCGCCAGATACTACGGCTTGCTAAAATAATACGATCGAAAATTTGGTTGTTCATGACACATTTGTGTGCCACTACGCGCCCTACTCCGCCGGCGCCGATAATAAGTGCAGTTGCCATAGTAAAACCTCTGATAAAAATATAATGGAAATTATAAGCTAAAGTCTCTTACGAAAACGTTACAGACAAAATGCACTATAGAGGACTAATCCCCAGATTAACGCTAGCATTGTTAAGGATAGAAATACCAACGCCGCTCCGGCATCTTTTGCCCGTTTGGCGAGTTCATGGTGGTCGAATGTGACCAAATCGACTGTACGTTCAACGGCACTGTTGATCATCTCCGCCATTAGAGGGATAAACAAAGCGACAGATAAAATCGAACTTTGGACAAAAGAGATCGGCAACAGCCATGCGCTAATCATCCCTGCGACAAAGAGGAGGATTTGCAAACGAAACGATTTCTCGTTTTGACTCACTTCCAATAAGCCGTTGAGGGCATAGCGGGTGTTTTTAAAAAGGGTGTATTTCGGTTTATTCAGCGCCATTTGTTTTTTCTCCCATAATTGTGCTCCATCCCTCGTAAATACCGTGTTCTTGGATAGCGGATTCGTATAGGGAGGTGGTCGTATCGGAAACGATTTCAGGGGTGATCGCTTCGACCTTGATCAACACGACACCATACGCATAATCGCTTTCATCGTCATTGACGTACTCTTTTGCACTATAGCCGTGTGATGCAAGCTGTGCAACGGCACGTTCCATCGAGGTTTTGGTTTGGAAAAAGAGGTAGTGTTCTACTTCTCGCTCGAGGCTCAGATCATCCCCTGCTTCGAGTAATGCGGAAATCGTATGACGGTTTTGGATGCTCAATAGACCGTAGGGATCAGGGAAAAGGTTATCGGAATACATTTCCCATTTGCTGTCTCTGGATACACCGCGTTCGTATACAAATCCTCCATGGCGAGTCATCACCTCGGAGCTGATATTTTCAAATCGCTTAGCCTGCGGAGCATAGAAATAAAATTCTGCCCATCCCTCTTTCATGACGCGACCGGCGAACACGGCATCGAGAGAACTCTCTAATGTCGCTATCAAATCGCGAGTGAACGATTCTAATGTCTCGGTAAGGGTGTCGGCTTTGACAAAGAGCCATAAAAGCGACGGTCTCTCCTCTTGGGGGGCATCTTCGATGAGATCAAGTTCCACATCACAGCGATAGGGGATATTCTCATCATCGAGGAGTTCGTAAAATTCAATCATGTTTACCAAGAACCTTATTTTTTCGCCATTATAACTTTATTCTTGGGTTTCTCCCAAATAGCTCTTATGAAGCTTTACTTTACTTGCAAGTTCTTGAACATTTTTGGTCTCAATGAGGGAGAGGACTTCTTTGTTCTGAGACTCTTTGGTTTGGAGGGTGTGCACTAATAGTTTCATTTGTGCGATTGCTTCGGAGGCAACCTCTTCCAAACTCTGGCGGATGGCTCGGTATTCTTGATGTTCATACGATTCGAGAGTCACGATCAGCTCTCTGAGTTTCCCTTTGGCATGGACAAACTCGTTGTAAAGTGACTCGGCAGAGGCAAAAAGGCGTGTAAGTGGGGCTAATGAATCGGAGAGTTCTTTGGAATGGGAAGTCATTTCCCGCATCTGTTTTGAGGAGAGAACCATTTGCTGCATGATGAGTTCGCTTTGTTCGCGTGAACCGCGTAGCAGTGCATCGTTTTCGAGCAATGACGTAACGATAGTTTCGCTTTTTGATCCTAACATTTGAAGATGATGGGCAAAGTCATGAACGACACGGTCGAGTTCTTTTTGAACAATCGCAACGGTGTGCTCGGGATTTTTTTGATGTGCCATTTGAGTTAACAGGGTTCGAAGTTCTTGAAGCTGAGAATGGAGCTCTTTTTGTTCGTCACAGCTGAATTGGGCAACATTTTTGAGTTGATTGAAGTGGTCTTGTTCGGCGATACGAAGCATATCGATATGGCGATGAACGACATTATCCAAACTGGGGAGCTCGGAGAGGGTAAACTCCTCAAATTTTTTCATTGCGGTTTGTTGCTGAAGCAAAAGAGCCTCGATTTTGGTGATAAAGAGATTTTGATTAGCATCGATTGTGTTGAGCACTTCAAATTCATCTTTGAATACATTACGGATTTGTTCATGCGTCGAACTCTCCATTTGGGTGACGAGATCGATTCGATCTTTTAAGGTCATGAGTGATGATGCCAACGTCGATAGTTCATCCCCTATTTCATGAATCCGCAAACGGATCGCATGGGTATTCATGACCGATATACTCTGATTCATAACACTCATGACAGCCGAGAGGAGAATCCCGACACTCAAAGACAAAAGAGACTCTTTGATGATGTTTATATCGATCAATGGACTTAGGACAAAATGGAGCAGTGCACCGACAAACCCAAGACCCAATACGACGGGGGTGTAGTTGATTTTAGTAGGATCTTTATAGACGGAAATATGACGTAAAAATAGAAGCGACATTCCCAGAATAACGAGCAACAAGTCAATACTAATCATCAAAGCACCTTTTATTTCATTTTTGCATACAACTCGGTGATGGTTTGGACAAACAATGGATGCCCATTTGGACAGCGGCATACCCGATAAGCATCATATCCCAGTTCATGAGCGACTTCGGCGTATTCAATAGAGAGCTCAAAATCGGTTTCAGAATTATCGACAGTAAATGCGATTGGGACGATAATGACCCGTTTGCTTTGAATAGTATGCAAGGTACTCTCCAGTGAGGGCTCCAGCCATTTCATAGGCCCTACTTTGGATTGATACGCTAAATGGATGGCATTGAAGTTCAGATGAGATTCATGTAACATCGCTTTCATCAATTCCACGTGAGCGATTACGTGACGTTGATACGGATCACCCTGATCGACGATTTTTTGCGGTAATCCGTGTGCGGAAAAGATGAGTTCAAACGATTCGGCGCTATCCTCTCCTAAAGACTCTTTGATCCGTTCAATGAGACATCGGTTGTAAGTGGGATTCGAAAAGAAGTGTTTTACCTCGACCGTAATAACATCCCAACCGATTTTCTGAGCTGTTTGTTCAAAATCATCCAGTGAGGATTGGGTTGTCGTTGAAGAGTATTGGGGATACAAAGGGATGAGGTAGACTTTCTCTACCCCCTGCTCTTTTAGACGCTGACACACCTCTTTTGCCATTGGAGGGGTGTATCGCATCACAAAATCAACGATAACATTGTTCCCGAGCGATTCGGCTACACGTTCGCATAAGATACGGGTATGATCCACCAGAGGAGATTTTCCTCCGATTTTCCGATAGATCTCTTGAGACTTTTCTGTTCGAGTAAGGGTGATCATTCCGGCGATAAAACGACGAAGAAGTGAACTTTTCGTACGTATGATATAGGGGTCATTGAACATATTGTGTAAGAACATCTCGACTTCGTCCAGATTGTTAGGACCACCCATGTTGAGTAATACAATAGCTTCTTTCATAAAAGGGTTGTTATCCATTCGTTTTTGAAGAAAGTGTACCATAACATAGTGTTAATATTGAGTATTATAAAAAAAACTAAAGCTTTTTAATCTATAATGACTATAACGCAGAAAAATGAGGAGGGTTAATGCTGATAAAACGAACAGTGTTATCACTGATTTTACTGACTATAGCGGTGCAGGCTGAGACATCAAGGCGTGAGCCGTCACTCTTTTTAGAATATGAACGTGAAGTCAAAAAAGCGAATGACTCCATTAAGGATGAAGATCCTTTCATAAAAAATATCTTTTCTATAGCTAAACCTACCTCTCAACCTGAGTCCAATAATAAACCAATAGCAATGAATGAGCCGATAAAGGTATTAAAAAATACCAAAGTTGATGATAAAATCGGTGATGACAACAAAGCGTTTTTGGTAATCACCAAACCTTCCCCTATAACATCGGCACCGCTGTGTAGTACTGATGAGGTAAAACCGGCAGAAACACCTAAAAGTACTCCTCGTAAAATCATTAAAAATTTTAAAAATGCGAAAGAGAAGCTCTTAACACGTGCAAAAGAGTTTTTGGGGACTCCTTATTCTTTCGGTGATAACGGCGATAGTACTGACTGTTCTGGATTTACACAACAAGTTTATAGATCATTCGGGGTATCTCTCCCTCACAGTGCAACGGAACAAGCTATGTTGGGAGAAAAAGTAAGTCCGGACGATTTACAGGTAGGCGATTTGCTTTTTTACCGAACGTATAAATCCGATCCGTCTCATGTCGCAATTTATGCGGGTAACAATCAAATTATTCATGCATCTTTTAGAAACAGACGTGTTCAATACGATTCGATGGATAAAGGGTACTATAAAAACCGTTTTATGTATGCGAAACGTTTGGCTTTAAATGACTTAGATCACGACGAGTAAATATCATGTCAACACTCTATTCAACGTTAGACCGACACTGGCTTTGGAAAGAGGTATATACCAAACTTGACATATCTTCTCCTGCATACCAATATTGGAATGATACTCGTCATATCAAATTGAATCGATATGTGTTTCTCGAAAAACAGACCCTTCCGCTCAAATATGCTCATATCGAAGAAGATTTGACCGATCTAAGCGGTTATCTGCCGACCCAATATGCCGCAACACAGCTCGGGATTGATAGCCACATTTTCGGCTACAAAAAAATGCGGCTGTACAGTCAGTTTGAGTACAAATTTGTGAACGACATTAAATTTGTCAATCTCAAGCGGTTTTTTCTCGAAAACGGAATCAAAATCGGTAAGAAAAGTTATGTCCATCTGGCACGACTCGATGAGCTGATTATCACCGCCGATTCGCGCTTTTATCGTATTGATGATAACTACGGAGTCGTTGTTTACGATTGACTTTATAAATACTTAGGCTCCACAGGTCTTCCAAAAAGATAGCCTTGAAAATATTTACATCCCATTGAAACTAGTTTTTCATATTGTTCTTCTGTCTCTACCCCCTCAGCAATGACTTCTAAACCAAACTTCTGTCCGATAGATAGTATAGTTTCCACAATAATAACGTCATTTTGGTCGCTTGCAAGATCACGAATAAAAGACTGATCGATTTTAAGTTCATCGATAGGAAGCTGCTTGAGATACGATAAAGATGAATAGCCTGTTCCAAAATCATCAATAGAGAGAGATAGTCCTAATCCTTTGAGATGATTAATCTTATCAAGTGCCTCTTGGGTATTTTTAACTAATAGGCTTTCAGTCAATTCGAGTCTAAGTTTCTCAGGTTGAATCTTATTTGTGCTTATGACTGATTCTACCGTGGATACAAAATTATCTTTTTCAAATTGCTTATAACTTACATTGATCGAAATTCGCCATTTATTTTTGATCGGGTCATTATTCCATAATGTTAATTGTTTAACCGCTTCACGGAGAACCCATTCTCCCAAGGGGACAATCAATCCGCTCTCTTCAGCAACGGGAATGAAGTTGCCGGGTGAGATTATTCCAATATCAGGATCATTCCACCTTATTAATGCTTCTACACCTACATGTTGTAAAAAATGATTAACGAAAACAATTTGAGGTTGATAGAACAATGTCATAGAATCTTTTTCAACCGCTTTTCGTAATCGCTCAATCAATAGAGCTTTATTTTCCATAATTTGTTGTAATTTTGGATCGAAAAAGTTGAATGTATTGCGTCCGTTTGCTTTTGCATTGTACATAGCACTGTCTGCATATTTCATCAAATCATCGATAGAGTCTTCTTCATCGGCAAATAGTGTGATACCGATGCTAGCACTAAGACAAAAATCGCTTTCGCTCACAAAATAAGGCTTTTGTAGTTCATCAAGAATTGTTTTTGCTATGGTGCTTATATAGGTGAGCGCTTTCTCTTTATCCGTTTCACATGTATTGATCAAAACAAAAAACTCATCTCCGCCTGTACGCGATAGCGTATCATGATGTTGAATAACATTACGGATACGATTTGCGGATTCAACCAAAACCATATCACCAACATCATGCCCTTTGGTATCATTTATGGTTTTAAATTGGTCCAAATCTATCAATAAAAGTGCTCCATACTGGGCATTTTTAGTATTTTGTTTGATCATTTGGTATATATATTCTTTCAACAATAATCGGTTGGGGAGCTCTGTTAAAATATCATAATGGGCAAGTTTTATAATTTCTGCTTCTTTCATTTTGAGATCGGCTTCTAATTTTTTTTGCTTTGTAATGTCTATCCCTACTTGTACTTTGGCGATTTGACCATTTTTCCATCGAATAATCCTATCGTTGAAAAAGTAGTGATGGTTATTGATCGAATTTTGATTTTCCCACTCGAAAATGGTTCCGATGGGGAGAGACAGTGGGTCGTTAGATTGCTGTATCGGGCAAAAAGTGCATGGAGAATTTTGATTTTTTTGAAGAGTTTTAAAACAAATCTCTCCGACTACATTGCCGAATTCTTCTATACATCGGTCATTGGCATACAATATCTCATGGGTTTCTAAATCGATAACATAGACTAAAGCCCCTGTGCTATTGACAATAACTTCCATAGGGTCGAATTGTTCGATACAAAACATATCACTCATATTTTATTGCTTTGATGTAGAAAGATTGTCGGCAGCTTGGAAACGATTAATACATTGGTATAACATCCAAATCCTTATTTTATGACAATATAATAGTACTAAGATGATGGTCATAAAACGGTCATAAAAAGTATATGATTTTTTAACCGAAATATACCCATAGGTTAATTACTTATAGGAAATTGTTTCATGGATGGTAAGTAACTATAATTTAAAGTATTCTTAAAATGCATAGTAGGATTCAGTTTTGAGCATTTTTAATAATTTATGTGTGGCAGAAGATGCGGAAGTGCAAGAGTTTATACAACGAGTTGCGGCTAATGTGAAGCGTATTCGGCAGGAAAAAGGAATAACTCAATTAGCATTAGCCCTCATGATTGGGCAAAAATCGGCAGCGTTTTATGCCAATGCAGAAAATTCTGTCAAAGATCGACGGTTTAATTTGGAGCATTTATATAAAATAGCAAAAGCGTTGGATGTAGATGTCGTAGAATTTTTCAGATAAGTTATGATTGACGCTTCGCCCATCGAGGAAAAAATCGTGACGGTGACAAAGCAGGATTTAACTCTTTCCCCTCAACTAACCATTCGCCCAACCGTTTTGCCAAATACGGTGCGAGGACAAATCCATACCCTCCTGAACCGTTTATCATCGTCAAATTCGGATAATAGGTATATTCAGATGGATTAACCCTTTCCCCATGACGTAGATGAGGGTATTTTTGAAGAGTTGCCTCGGCGTCTACGAGACTTCCCAACATCGGGAGATAGTCATTTGACCCCGAACGGAGTCCAGTGTAGTCATTGGTAATTTTAATATTATTTAATTTTAATGTTTTGGAGGCTTTTTCGAGCAGTTGTGCTCTCCCCTGCTCCAGATCGTATACTTCTCCTGAAAACGGCGAATAATGGACATTATGGGTTGCTCCGATGGCAACAATACCAGTGTTTGATGTCGGTGAGATCGAGACATGGTGATGGAGGATGCAAGGAATGTGGGTGGAGGTTTCACAATCGATCCGATGACCCCAAATACCTCGTAAACCGACATAATCGATGGGGAGAAGTTTCGGATAGGCTCCGATGGTGAGGACGAGGTGTTTGGCGCGAAGATCACCTACCTGCCACTCACCGTCGCGGTGGATCAGTTTTTCGACTTTGAGAGGATAAAAATCGATCCCCTCTGCCATGGCATTGCATACCCCCTGCGCATCAACAACGGCACCTTCAGAGAAATAGATATAGCTATCCGCAGAGGCATCTGAGGTTAGGAGGGATTTAAGCTCATTGTCGATGTTAGAGTGTTGTAGTGTGGTTTCACGTTTGTAATGTTCAAGCTTCTCTGATTCTTGGGGAGAGTTAGCGATATGCAAAAGCGGTTTTGTGAGGGTAAATTGGGGGAAACGGGTCGTGTAAAATGTGAGAGCCTCAGTGTGGGCTTGGCTCATAATCTTTTTGAGTTCTCCGGCTTTGGAGATTTTAGGCGAGATAAATGCTCCCGCCGCACCGCTTCCACCTGAAGCGATGCCGTTTTGATCGATCAGGGCGACGTTTAGACCTGCTTGCGCTAGAGTATAGGCGCTACAACAGCCGTTTATCCCTGCACCGATGATGATGACATCATACTCCAAACGTACCCGCTTCGATACCTAATTTTTGACAAACAGTCGTAAATAGCTGAATATTCAAATCCAATATCTCTTTAATCTCTTCTTTTGGGGGGAGGCGTTTGTGTGGTGATGGATATCGTTGCTTCGTATGGTAAGTTGTTGCAATGGCGAGGAGATGAATCTCAGCATCTTCCAATCCCATCCACCCCTCTACAAGCTCGTTTAATTCAACGAGGTTATGCGTTTTTACAATAGCGACGTTTTCATACGCCAAGCATGATTTGTACAGCTTTTCGATACTTTGATGGAGGATATAACCTATCGTATCGGTAAAATGACCCGCTTCATAGAGGATTTTAGCCGAATCAAGATCGTGGTACGATTTTTCAACCCACTCTATCGCATGGGGTTTATTTGCCATAAATGACTAGCCCTTTGGACAAAATGTCTTCTTTGTAAAACGGATCGTTTCTCTCCGATAAAAAACGGTTGCTGGCGGATAAAATATCAAAGCCAATTTTATATTCTTTCATTAGGTCTCTGAGTTTCATCAATGCGGATGCTTCGATATTCTCTTCGGCGTTATCTTTGACTAAAAACAGATCGATGTCGCTGTCATTACGAGGTGTTCCGTATGCGTAGCTTCCAAAGAGGATAATTTTTTCAGGGTTAAGAGAAAGTAGACGCTCAACAATCAGCGGTTGCAGTTCTTTGATATTGATCACTTTGTCACCCTCCTCTTTTTGTGTAGAAAGTATAACATGAAGTTGATTGAAAGTGGATTCCAGATCAAGTCTGGAATGACGGAAAAGTTAGAGAGTAATATTTTTGATGTCGGCAATCGAATAAATCTCGGCGTAGATCATCCCGACCAACGCTTTGCGGTTGGCACGAACGCTCAAATCTTCGGCATTAACCATAACATTGTCGAAGAAGTTGTCCAACGGTGCTTTGAGAGCGAACAATGCATCCAAACGCTCTTCGAGGGTTTCGTAGTTCGCGGAGATAGCCGCAGTTGCAGCAGAGTATAGATTGCGCTCCGCATCGTTTTCAAAGAGTGATTCGTTGACACTGAAACCTTTGTCCATCGCTTCGTCTTTGAGGATGTTGCTGACCCGTTTAAAGGTGGAGAACGCTTCGATAAACGACTCGGAGGATGCGATAGATGAGACGGCTCGGATTTTACGGTCGATTTCGAGGACATCGAGTTCGACATTAGCATCTTTGGCAACGACCGATTGGATGATCGATGGATTAACACCGATGTAAGCTCCCGCTAGACGTTCTATGATAAAGGTCTCAATGTTCTTTTTGTACTCTTTACCTTGTGGATACAATGATGATAGCTGATCGATCAAGGTGGAGAAGTTAAGCGGGATTTGGTGTGCTACGGCGATTTTGATTATCCCGTTGACGGCTCGGCGAAGGGCGAACGGATCGCGTGAACCTGTCGGAATCTCACCGATGCTGAACATACCGATAAGGGTATCGAGTTTCATCGACATGGCAACGATAGCGCTGAGGATGGTAGATGGGAGTGCACTCTCCTCCCCTGTTGGGAGATATTGCTCTTTGATTGCCGTGGCTACTTCGGCAGATTCGCCGAGAGCTAGGGCGTAGTAATACCCCATAAGCCCCTGAAGCTCGGTAAACTCATACACCATCTCAGACATCAAATCGGCTTTTGCCAACTCCATCGCACGATCTAAATGGTCAGGATTGATATTATCATATATGAGATTGGCGATAGTCGATGCGACCACTTTTTCACGCTTTATTTTCTCCGCTAACGTCCCCAAACCGTTCATAAAGACGACTTTTTCTAATCCTGAGGTACTCAAACCTTTTTTGAGGTCATTACGGTAAAAGAAAAGTGCATCGGAGAGGCGCGGACGGAGAACCCGTTGATTTCCCTCGATTACGTGGCTGAAATCATCGGTGAGAGCATTGGAAACCACAATGAATGCGTTGATGAGTTTTCCCTCTTTGAACACAGGGAAATAACGTTGATGCTCTTTCATCGAGGTGATGATAACCTCAGGTGGGAGTTCGAGAAAACTCTCATCAAAACTTCCTAAAAGTGGTGTCGGGTGCTCCGTAATGGCAACGACTTCATCGAGCAAGTATTCATCTACTTCGATAGTGATGCCGTGCTCACGTTCGAGTGCAGCGAAGTTCGCCAAGATCGATTCGCGGCGGCTTTGCGGATAAAGATCGACGGAACCCTCTTTGAGGAGATCGAAATAGTGATGGATCGAGTTTACTTTTTTGGCTTCGAAATGGCTGATACGGTGGACATAGGTTTCAGAGGATGAGCGGACACCGAAGAGTTCCATATCGACGAGCTCTTCGCCGAGGGTCACGTTTACCCAACGGATCGGACGGATAAAGCTCTCATGGTTTGAACCCCAGCGCATCGATTTACCGAAGCTCAGGCTTTTGATCCATGTATCGATCATTTCACCCAAAATCTCAGTGCTCTCTTGTCCCGCAATAGTTTTACTGAAATAGAGGACCTCTTTGCCCCCTTTTTCGGCTCGACTAATCTGCTCGAATTCAACGCCGCATTTTTTGGCGAAGCCCAAAGCCGCTAGGGTTGGAACTCCGTCTTTGATTGCGATGTCGACCGGTGCTCCGAAGAACTCTTCGACACGGTTGTCTTGGCGTGTTTTGAATTCACGATGCCACAGTACCAAACGGCGCGGCGTGTAGTAGAACTCAAACTCCCCGACAAGGGCATTTTTTTCCAAAACGGCGACCCATTTTTTCTCTATTTCTGCAAGCTCTTTGAGCAGTGGGACTGCCGGAAGTTCTTCGACACCGATTTCAATCAAAAGAGGTTTTAACATATCACTTATCCATTCATCATTTTAAAGTCCCGATTTTACCGATTGGATGGTTAAAAAATGCTGTTGGATGATGGTTGCTTTGGAAAAAATTAATTCAGAGATAAAATATCTGATTTAGAAGAAGTTAAAAGTTTAGGGGAGTACAATACCCCAATCATAATTAAACTCAACAAGGAACCAACATGCCAACAATCAACCGTTACGTCGACATCAGCACTGTAGATCGTGAAGCGAAAAAAGATTATATCGATCGTCACTCACCGTTTATCCACTGTGCTTCAACAGCAAAAAAAGGTGAAAAATTTGCCGTTACCGTTAAAATGGGGAACGAATATTCTCATCCGGATGATTTCGATCACTTCATCGCTAACATCGCACTTTACAACGGTGAAACATTGCTTGCTCGCGCTGATTTCGTTCCAGGAACACTCGGAAATGAAAAAAATCATGCGGAAGTAACATTCAACATCGTCCCTATGGGTAAAAAATTGACCCTTGTAGCTCACGGTTACTGCACTAAACACGGTGTTTGGGAATCTACTCCGGTAGAAGTTGAAGTGGAAGAAGCTTCACAATGCTGCGGTGGCGGTCACTGTTCATAAGTTTATAAAAAGCCCTACTCTAGGGCTTTTCCTCTCCTCTCCTCTCCTTCTTTTTTATTAAAACTGTTTTAAATCATCTTCATTGAGTGGAAAGACATCATCGGCATTGCCGGAGGATTTTGCACGTTGTTGTTCAGAATGAGGTTTTCGTTTTACTGTGAGGTGTTTGACCTCCATGCGATGTAACGGTACTTTTTTCGGTGCGGATGTCATCATGGTATTCTCCATTCCTACCATTTTTGCTAAGACACTGACCGTTTCCATCATCGAGGTGGCTTGTGCGTTTAGCTCTTCTGCCGCCGCCGCCGCTTCTTCCGAGTTAGCCGCTACTTGTTGGGTTACTTGGTCTACTTGTCCCATCGCTTGGTTGATTTGTCCCATCCCATCGGATTGTTCACGTCCTGCAATGGCAATTTCTCCAATCAAGTCCGATACTTTTTTGCTTTGTTCAACGATCTCTTGAAAGGAAGTGTGGGTTGCTAGGGCGATTTGGTTCCCCTCTTTGATCTGAGAAACGACCTCTTCGATGATGTCTGACGTCTCTTTTGCCGCTGATGCCGCACGTTGAGCCAAGTTACGAACTTCGTCCGCAACCACTGCAAATCCTAGACCGTGTTCACCTGCACGTGCCGCTTCAACTGCCGCGTTAAGAGCGAGGAGGTTTGTTTGGAATGCGATTTGATCGATGGTTTTTATGATGCCTGAGATTTTAGATGCCGATTCGGTGATCGAGTGCATAGAGTGAGAGAGCTGTTCTCCCTTTTCATATCCGGTACGGGCAGAGCTGTTGGCATTTTTGGCCAATATATCGGCTTGACGTGCGTTATCGACGTTTTGGGAGTTGATTGCGGTGGATTGTTCGAGGGTTGCGCTTACCTCTTCGACACTGCTCGCTTGTTCACTCGCCCCTTGGGCTAGTGATGAGGATGACGCGGCAACCTGACCGGATGCTGAGGTGATTTGCATCGCTCCGTCACGGATAGATGAAACGGCATTACCGATTGAGGCATTTATAGATCGGATGGTATAAAAAGAGAGTAATATGACTCCTAAAAAAACAACTATTCCTCCGAAGGTTAGAATCATAACTAAATGCTCGGTATCTTTTTGTTGAGAATCTACTTCATCACGCCCTACTTGTTTTTGGAGTTCAAGCAACTTGGTAGCACTTTCCATAGCGTCTTTGAAAAGAGGTCCGACAACCTTAACGCGATGCATATTTGCTTCTTTGTATTCATTTTTAGTTAAAAGATCAGCGGTTGGGAGTAATCCATCCTGAAAAAATTTATCCCGTTTTTCTTGAAACTCCTTTGCCAGTGCTTTTTCTTCAGGTGTGAGGTAGGTTGCCATATATCCATCCCACAGTTTTGAGATTTCTGATATATTAGTGTGTACTTCATCTAAATGTTTGTTGATGTGGTGATCATGCAGAACATGTTCTTCCAATCGCGGATCGTGCATTGATGCTAATGCAAGCTGATTCATATTCGTTTGCATTAGATTTATGACTTTCCCAATATCTACCGCAGGTATTAACCGGTCTTCAGTAATCGTTTTGGCACTATTAACCGAATCTTTTGAGTGACTAACACTATAAATCCCTACTCCTAGTAATATAGCCAGCAAGAGACTGACCAACATAACCATTTTGCTTCCTATTGTCCAATTTTTCGGTTCCATTTTCATTCTCCTATCTGGGTTTGTGTTGTTTGAATCTGTTCTAAATCTAGAAGTTCATCTGCTTCAAAAAGCTTCATAACATCTAAAATCATTACGACGTTTTCCCCTATCTGTGCCATAGAACAGATAAAATCGGTGTCGATGTGTCCGCCGAAATTCGGCGGTTCACTCAAATGTGCTTCATCGATTGTGGCGACCTCTTCGACCCGATCGACGATAAACCCGATACTGATCCCTTCTACTTCGACAATCACAATAGTCGTATGCATGTCGGGTAAGCGTTCGTGCATCCCGAATCTTAGTCGTGTATCAACTACGGGTATAATCGAACCGCGAAGATTGATGACCCCGCGCATATATTCGGGGGTCTTAGGAACATTGGTTACTTTCATTATCGCGATAATCTCTTTGATTCGATCGATCGCTATTCCGTACTGTTCTTCATCCAGATAAAATGTCAAATATCGCTCTTTTCGAGACTGGAGCGGATTTCTTTCCATATTAGACTCCTAAAGTTATGGTGGGGGTTTTTGTTCGTTTTTTCATTAGTTTTGCATCCTCCCTTTAGAGATTTCCATAGGCATCGGTTCGCCGAAATAGAACCCTTGTGAATAGTTAACACCCATTTTTTTGATTTTGTTGTAAATGGATTCGCTACTGACATATTCGGCTACCGTAGGGATCCCCATCGCCTGTGCCAATGAAACGATGGAATGGACAATCAGTTCGCTCGTCATATTGGAATCGATGTCTTGGATATAGGCTCCGTCGATTTTGATCATATCTACTTGCATCGAATGAATACGGTAGAAATTGGATTTATCGCTTCCGAAATCATCGATAGCAATCGTATACCCCATCCGAGAAAGCTCTCTCAATTGTGAAATAGATTCATTGGTTCCGTTGACCGATATATTTTCAAGAATTTCTAGCGTTACTCGCGAGGGGTCTATGGCATATCTCTGTGTTAAATCTCCCAACATCGATGGAAGGTCACTATTTTGGAGATCTTCTTCGGTGATATTGACACTAAAAGAGGTATTTGTATCGGTAAATATCGCGAAACACTGCTCCAGCATAGTTCGTGTGATGCTGGGTAGGAGTCCTACGAGTTTGGCAGGTTCTAGAAAATAGTACGGAGTGATCGCGGTATCGTCTTCGATAATTCTCGCCAGCGCTTCGTATTTGACAATTTGGAGGGTTTGGTTATCGATGATAGGCTGAAAATAAGGGACTATCCTTTTTTCATTGAGGGCGATGCGGATTTTACGCATCCATTCGATATTGTTTTTTTGTCGAGTTATATAATCGGAATCTTCTTGAAAGACGTGATAGCGGTTTTTGCCGATCGCGCGTGCCTCTTTCATCGCGGCATGAGCCTTTACCAATGCATTTGGGGACGAAGCGATCCCGCAGGTACACGTGAGGTTGATACTGATGTCTTCGATGTTGAAGTAGTAACTCTGTATCCTTTGATACAGTAGTTCAATCGGACGAATGGTATCTTCGATCGCGGACATAGGAGATAATATGACAAACTCATCCGAAGCGACTCGATATAGGGTCTCCCCTTCTTGGATATGGTGTCGGAGGTACTCGGCGAACAGGTATAATAGCCGATCCCCTATTTCGTATCCATAGGTAGAATTGATCGAATCAAAATTGTCAATATTGCATAATATTAATGTGTGTAGGGGGGAGTTTTTTACGTTATAGTCAAGTTTTTCCTTTTTTAAACATCCGGTAAGAGAGTCGTACATGTAGGAATGTTCTAACTGTACTTTTTTTTGCTCTAACATTTTTTCTAAGTGGCTGGCGTAGGTTTTATTCTCTTTTCTCATCCGAACCGTTTTGGCACTTTTCGCCAATACGCTCATCAGCTGTTGCATCTCGATCGGCTTTACAACGAAGTTATCGATTCCTGTATTGATCGCTTTAATAATATATTCGGGTTCGTTGTGCGCGGTGACAATGATCGCATGAATATCCGGATCATGAAGTCGAATCTCCTCGATCATTTCTAAGCCATCCATATTGGGCATCGTAATATCGGCTATGACCAAATCGATAGTATCTCGGTTTTGATGGTACGTTTGCAATCCGTCTACACCGTCTACTGCGACATAAACATTCGCGTAGAGCATCTCCAGTATTTTGAGCATTTTTTTGCGGATATCGTATTCATCTTCGACATAAAGGACATTCAAGTTTTCTGTATGCCCTTTTGCCTCGTGTGTTTTGATCGTTTTCATCTGAAAACCCCGCTTTATATAAAATAGTTAGTTCTAAAAAAGGATTAGCTCGTCTTCTGAGGATTCCACCTCTTTCGCATCGGAAAGAAGCATCTCGATTTGAAGGCAAGCGCTGAAAAGTGAACTGTCCAGATAATGGATGTCCAAAACCTCTTGTGTGACAAAAAGCAATCGACGCCAATCCGCAAGATCTGACTGTATCCCCTCCAATAATAGGATGATTTTTTTCATTTTTTTCATGTCGATAATTGAGGTTTCGATCTCGGAAAATAGTTTGGCAAGGGATCGGATGGCATAAGAGAGATCTTCGAATTCAAAAAGCATACTGATCTCATGAGCGTAGGTTTCGAGCTGTATAGCCATCTGAGCCAATGCGCTCATATCCCCTTCTTCGCTCAAAAGATAAATCGATTCTTTGAACTCTTTGTCGAGTTCATCGAGTTCTTGGAGCTCTTGCAGTATGTCATCATCGAGTTCGCTCACATATTCTATGGCCGTCGTTTTGTGAACATGGCTACGTCGAAGGAGACGGTTTTCTTCGGCATTGATATGGCGTGTTGAGTCGGGAGTAGTCTCGATGGTGTGATTTGTCTCGCTAGTAGGCAGTGATGGATTCATTTTGCCGCAATAACGACTCCGTATCACCAGTTCCTCTAGGATTTCGGTATAGGATTTGATTTTGATTTTTTGATACTCTTCGAGAGTGATGTCGATAAAAAAGTAGATGCGGCTTTGTTCCTCTTCGTTATCGATATGAATATCTCGGCGTATGATTCGATAAATCTTGCGCCCGTGCCGTTTAGAGACGGATATACGGTTTTTTGAGAGGTCGGATGTATCATACTCCTCCAACGAGTGCATGAATCCCGCAATCATGTCAAAGGGAAGTTTCCCCTCCTCTTTCTTTAAAAATCGTTGCAGCTCTTGTGCATCGAAGATGGTGCAAAACGGGTCGTTGAAATAGCGTACCGTATCCTCGGTATAGATGATGCAAGGAGAGAAATAGCTTTCGGTGATTTGGGCTATAATCCGCTCGGATAGGCGGTTTATTTTCTCTTGTAACTGTTGGATTTCATACTCTTTGGCTTTTCTGCGATCTTCAATCATCCATGCGATGTCGGCGAAAACTTGTTTGGCTCGATCCTCTTCAATCGGTTTGAGTAGGTATTTGTCAATTTTGAGATCGATGGATCGTATGAAGTACTCTTGATCGCTGAACGCGGTGGTAATAATGATTGGAATATTCGGATGGGTCGATCGAATACTCTCAACCATCTCCAGACCGTTCATATTCGGCATTTGAATATCGGTAATCACCAAGTCGAATTGATATTTATGGAAGAGTTCAAGACCATCCAACCCGTCACAAGCGGCGTAAACCTCTTTAAAAAGGATACGCAACAGGCTCAGCATATGGAAACGAATATCTTTTTCATCTTCGACGTATAAAACGACGAGTTCTTTGGTCATCTCTCTGATTTTGATGAGGTCGTTTGAGGGTTCCATCCTATCTCCTTTCTTATCCGCTTATTTCGTTGATTGTTTCGAGGATAGTGAGCGGTATGCTCTCTAGTGATATTTGCCGCTCTACTCCCCCCATCTCAAATGCACTTTTTGGCATCCCGTAGACAACACATGACTCTTCATCTTGACCTATGGTTCGAGCACCCGCACTGCGCATATTGAGAAGCCCTTTGGCTCCGTCTGCACCCATGCCGGTCAGTATCACCCCTACGGCATTGCTTCCGGCGGTTTTGGCGACCGAATTAAACAGTACGTCTACGGAAGGACGGTGTCCTGAAACCTTCTCTCCGCTTCCGATTTGGACATAGTATCGGTGACCGGAACGGCGTAAAACCATATGAAGATCGCCCGGAGCGATGAGAACCTGACCTACGCTTACCGTGTCACCATCGCGTGCCTCTTTGACATCGACTTCGCATATTCCGTTGAGCCGTTCGGCAAACTGGGCGGTAAAGTTAGCGGGCATGTGTTGCACGATAATGATCCCCGGGCTGTTGCGGGGCAACTGTACCAACACATCTTTGAGTGCTTCGGTTCCCCCTGTGGAAGCTCCGATGGCAACGATTTTTTGGGTTGTCTCCGAGAGGGCGCTGTGATAGACGAGGGGCTTGATCTCATGGGAAGCTTGTGGATGGATAATTTTAGCTCGGGCGGCACTTTTGATTTTAGCGAGGAGCTCTTCACGGATAGCATCGCTTCCGTCATAGATATTGGAATGGGGTTTCGGGACAAAATCGATCGCTCCTGCTGCTAATGCATCCAGTGTTGTTTTTGCCCCTTTTTGTGTTAGAGAGGAGACCATGACTACCGGAAGCGGCATATAGTGCATCAGCTTGGTCAAAAAGGTGATCCCGTCCATCCGCGGCATCTCTACATCCAAACATACGACATCGGGCTTGTTTGCTACGATTTTATCCCGCGCGACGTAGGCATCGGGAGCCGTATCAATCTCTCCGATTTCCGGATCGCTTGAGAGTATTTCACTAAGAACAGCCCGAGCCGTGGCACTGTCATCAACGATCAGTACATTAATTCCCATTGACCCCTCCTCTTAGTGTTTGGTATAGATGGATGATTTGATGAGTTTGAGACCGCCTACATGGGCAGGAATCGTTTCGGAATGTCCTACGAGTAGCAACCCTCCGCTTCTGAGAATACGGGCGAGATTCGTATTGATCTGCGTTTGTACATTACGGTCGAAATAGATCATTACGTTGCGGCACAGTATCAGATCAAAAGGGTGTGAAAAGAGGGAATAGTCACCGTATACGAGGTTGAATTTTCGAAATGTCACCAATGAACGAAGATCCTCATCGATTCGGTAACGATCTTCTTCAGGGCTAAAATAGCGATTCAGAAGATAATCTGAAATCCCCTCCATCGTATCGCCTTTATAGCTGCCCTGAATAGCGTGTCGTAAAATCTCTTCTGAAATATCGGTCGCAAGGATTTTGATGTCCCACGTGTCAAAATCATTCAAATGCTCTTTGAGCATCATCGCCATGCTGTAAGGCTCCTCTCCGCTTGAACACGCTGCTGACCAAATCCGAAGTTTCTTATCTTTGTTTTTGGATGCGTGCTGTAAAAGATACTCTTTGAGATAGCTCCATTGCTCCTCATGACGGAAGAAAGAGGTTACGTTAGTTGTTACGGCATCTTCGAGTTCATTATCCGCACTCTCCCCTTCATGATCGATAAAGTAGTTGTATAGCTCACGGTAATTATCCATGTTTTTTTGATGCATCAGTTTGCCTAGACGATTTTGCAAGAGGGATATTTTTTGATCGCTGAGTGAAATGCCCAACCGTTCATAGACCAATGTGCTAAAAAGCTCAAACTCTCGTTTGTTCATATCGTTTTGCATACTTATTCCTTCTCCATCGGCATAAGATCGGGGAGATCGTCAATCCCAAGTATCAAAGCAATATCACCGTTGCCCATGATCGCTCCCCCCGAAATACCTCTCAGCCCTGCGAGTGCTTTTCCCAGTGATTTGATAACGACTTGCTGACGACCGACAAGACCGTCAATCAGCAAAGCGTATTTCCCCTCATCGCTCTCCAAACACATGAGTATGGATTCGGATATGAGAGGCATCTCATTGTTGATACCTAGCACTCGGTTCAGTCGTAATACGGGGATCATCTCCCCGCGCAGATCGACGAACTCCCCTTCCCCTTTGATCGTATGGACTATTTCAGGTGATGGGGTGAATGACTCGATAACGCTCAAGGTCGGAACGATAAACGTATTTTCGCCGCTTTTGACGAGCATACCATCGATGATCGCGAGTGTCAGTGGAAGCCAAATCGTAAAGACCGACCCCTCCCCTTTTTTTGAGTCGATTTCGATTTTTCCCTGCAATTTTTCGATGGAACTTCGCACCACATCCAATCCGACACCGCGACCGGATATATCGCTGATCGTATCGGCAGTCGAAAATCCCGCCTGCATGATAAGGGCATATATCTGCTGATCGCTCAGATCCTCCCCCGCAGATACCAGTCCTCTCTCTATCGCTTTGGTGAGAACTTTATCTCGGTCGATTCCCGCACCGTCGTCGCGTACTTCGATAGCGATATTCCCCCCTTTGTGAAACGCTCTCAGTGATACCCGCCCTTTGGCGCTTTTGCCTGCATCCAGCCGTTCTTGGAGGGTATGCTCTATCCCGTGATCTATCGCGTTGCGCATAATGTGGATCAGCGGATCGGAGAGGAGATCGACCATGGTTTTATCCACCTCCGTCTCCTCCCCTTCGATAATAAACTCGATCTCTTTACCCACCTTTTTAGATGCATCTCGGACGACCCGTTTCATCTTTTCAAACGTATCATGGACAGGTACCATCCGCAGTGCCATCACCCTTTTTTGGATCAGTCTAGTGATTTTGTTTAGATTGTCGAGAGTCCGGTTCAGCGTCGGGCTGGCCAATCGGAGTATCTCTTCGTTTTCGGCGAGAAAGTTTTGGGCTATCACCATCTCACCGACGGAATCGAAGAGTTCATCGAGTTTTAGGGTATCGATTTTGACAAACGAACGTTTCTCTTCTTTGCCGTTATGAGGCACGGATTTAGACTCGCTCGCATTTTGGTTTTCGCTTTCCGATGCGATTTTTTCGACTTTCCTTGGGATCGATTCATTCTCTATCGGACATATCTCATACTCTTTCGGCTCGACGAACATAAACACTTCGCTGAGTGATTCTAGGGATTCACTGCTCAGCATGATCACTTCCACGCTGTTCCAGTAATTGTATTCTGGATTAAATCCGACACTATCGGGTATATCGCGGAGTGACCATGTTGATTCTATGATCTCCCCTTTTTCTTTTAAAAGATGAAAAAAACGACCGTGATCGTACCCCCGATGGTAAATATCAGGATCAAACCGCAATACGATTCGATAGATCTTTTTCCCCTCTTGGATAGCACGATCCTGTATCGATTGAGAGAGAGTTGATCTCTCATGAGGGGTGAAATCTGAAAACTCGCTAGAGAGATCAAATAGCGCTTCGGTATCGTTTTCTGGGGGTGTATTTCCCCCATCGAGCTGTTGTTTGATAGCATCTAGGGTTTGATGATAGCTCTGAGGAAGCTCCTCGCCGCCACTCATATCGATCTGCATCGTCTCTTTGATGACATCGACCGATTTGAAAAAAAGATCGACAACATTCGACGGTGCCGATGTCTCCAAATCGCGGTAACGGTCCAAGAGATCCTCGAAATGGTGGACGAACGATCCCAAGGCGGTAAAACCGAATGAATTGGCACTCCCTTTGAGGGTATGAACTCCCCGAAAGAGTCCGTTCAGGATCTCTTTATCGGAGGGATTTTCTTCATAGTTTATAATATTAATATCCAATTGCTCGATAATCTCATAAGCCTCTTCGATGAAAACGGCTCGTAACTCTTCTCGTGTCATGATACATCCCAGTGCACTCTCCCGAATTCGGTGATCTCTGCGGGCGCATCGATCAGCGGAATCATGAGAGATGGTTTGGATTTTTTAATGCTAAATAAGAGGGAAAATAGCGATGAAGAGACAAATTGATCATTGGCACCTACAATTTCTATCGATTCGATGTATTGGAGACGATTTTTTATGAATTCATGAAGCGCTACGACATCATCAAGAGACATATCCAGTTCGATTTCGAGTACATTACCGTCAATAGTCATGACAAGCCCCTTTAATCCTAAGATGCAGCCGCCATGTCATTGTGAGCTAGGAGAGAGAACAGATCTTCGTCCAACATCTTTTCCATCTCTAAGACCATAATGACATCATTTTCGGTTTTCACCATCCCCTCGATGAAGTCCGTATTGATGCGATTTGCAAACTGCGGAACTTCGACAAGATCATTTTTATCAAAAGTTAAAACATCTTCTACCTGATCGACGATAAACCCGACTTTGACATCAAAAATGACACTAATGATTATCGCCGTATCAAGGTCGTTTTTTTTACTGTTCATACCGAATTTTTGACGTAAATCAACCACCGGAATGATCGAACCGCGTAGATTTATCACCCCTTTGACAAATCTTGGTGTTCTAGGGAGGGGAGTGATTTTGATGGTCGCAATAATCTCACTGACGTTTAAAATGTCGATCCCGTATTGCTCTTTTTGGAGAAAAAAGGTCAAAAAACGACGTTTACCATCCATGTATTCCATGTAGTTTTCGTTACGCATGGTCATATCCCCAATACCATTTTGACTGCTTGAACGAGCTTGTCATCGCTAAAAGGTTTCACCATCCAGCCCGTCACACCGATCTCTTTGCCCCGATCTTTCATCGCCTGAGTGCTTTCGGTAGTAAGGACGAGGATCGGTTTGTTTTTAAAGCGTTCATCGCTTTTTAACGCCGATGAGAGATCGAGACCGCTCATTTGAGGCATATTGATGTCGCTGATAAGCAGATCGAAATTTTCTTCCCCTGTGGTAAGCCTCTCTAGCAGTTCGGCAGGGTTTTGGTAGGTTTTTAGGAGTATGGAGCCGTTTTTCTCACACCCCTCTAACGCCATTTGGGCCGTCGCGAGGATCGTTTTTGAATCATCGACTAAAATAACCGTTTTTGCCACGACGTCTCCTTTGAATCTATAGTAACTCTAGGGATAGTATAGGGGGGAAAAATGCAGAAAAAATGCAGACAGTATTTAACCAATACTATTATTTTTAAATATTATTGAGAATTCTGCACCCTCAGGTGTATTGGCAGCATCAATCGTACCGTGTAATATCTCTAACACGATACGTTTACTCATGTACAGACCGATCCCCGTCCCTTTTCCTTGATCTTTTGTCGTGAAATAGGGGTTAAATATTTTGTCCATATTCTCTGGATTGATTCCCCCCGCACGATCACGTACGGTGAGGACGAGTTGTCGATCCTCCCGTTCACTGAGCGTTACGGTGATCGATTTAGACTCCATATGTAGCCCTTCATACGCATCTCTGGCATTGGCAATGATATTGATGAGGACATGGGCAAGCTCTTTTTTATAGCTATAAATGGTTATGGGGTTGCGTTCATCATAGAGGATTCGTATCCCTCTTCCTTGCAATTGGGCTTTCATCAGCGACTCAATATCTTTTATTACATCATTGAGACTAAATTGCTGCATCTCCTGATCGGGTTTGAAAAAGTTCATAAAGTCGTTGATGGTTTGGGACATTTTTTGAACGCGCCATTGGATATAGGTGAGGTGTTCGCGTATGTCATCGGGCTCCAACTCACCGAGTTCAAGTTTCATCGCTACGGAGATAGCCGATGCGCTGATAGCATTGAGAGGCTGACGCCATTGATGGGCGATCATGTTGAGCATTTCTCCCATCTGAACACTTTTGGATTGGTTGTGGAGCATCCTATCTTTGTTCCGATTTTCAACCACTTCCGCTTTTATCCGCTCTTCGAGGGTTTTTTTGTACTCTTCGAGTTCCGTTATATCTGAAAAAGAGGCGATATTTATTTTGTCGTTTTCGATATAAACTTCGCTAACACTGACACTGAATACGTGCTCTTTATCCCCCTTTTTCATCAGGGCATAGTGCGAGTACTCAGGGTTTTCTTTGACATACTCTACCCATGCCTGTCCCTCCATATCCATCGAGATATATCCCTCTTTTTCGATGAAATATTCACAGATACACTCATGGTCAGCTAAAAATGAGGGGACATCGCGATAGCCGACAAAATCGAGAAATGCCCGATTCCCGTCACAGAGGGTATGCACATTGAAATTGGCAACGATAATATTGGGTTGACCGTCGAATACGGCTTTTTGGTATTTTTGGGAGTATTCGAGCCGTTTGTAGAGCATATGGAGCTGTGTTGTTTTATTTTCCAAATCTTTATTCAGCGTCGTAAGCTCTTTTTTTTGCTTCATGAGATCCGCTTCAAACTCTTTACGGGTCGATATATCCCGCCATGCGACATGTATGATCTCATCTTCCCCTTCGCAGATTCGGGTTAAGACGGTATCAACCCATAATTTACTGCCGTCGAGCCGATTGAAAAGCCACTCAAATCGGCATGTTCCCTTATCCATACACTCTTGAAGCAGCTCTTCGGATCTTGTATAGGATCTGCTTCCATCGGGTTGAAACTCCGGCGAAAGTGCCGAGGGATGGTGATTGAAGATTCGCAGGACTTCATCCATTGAGGAAACACCCAGCATATATAATGCCGATTCGTTGGAATCGACAAACAGACCATTATGTATGATGAGTACCGCATCGGAAGATTTTTGGTAGAGGAGTTGAAATATAGTTTTTTGATCCAAATGTGAACGATATTCTCGAATTGTATCGCTCAGTTCACTCAGTGCGTGCTCGTTCATGATTGACCTTTACGCATTTGCTGTTATAACCCTTTGACATGTGTCATAAAGAAGTTGCAATGTTTTAGTCATATCGATCGGTTTATACAATATCTCAGTAGAGGTTAAATTTTCGTCTTCCAACAGTTTTTCGCCCGTGTTATGCGCTGTCATTACGATTGCTTTGGCATCGGGGTTAAGGGTGAATATCTCTTTGAGCATCTCCACCCCATCCATAACCGGCATGGTGAGATCAGAGAGTGTGAGATCGACAGGGAAAGTTTTGTATTTCTCTATCCCCTCTTTCCCATTTTCCGCGACGATAACGGTTTTAAAGAACATTCGAAGTAAATCGGCGATTTGGACACGGGTATCTTCTTCATCTTCGACATAGAGTACGCTGAGATTTTGAGCGATCGATTTGAGTTCTCGTGATAACATACTATTTCCTCTGATACACCGGATTAATACTATCGCTGTTATAGTAGTCAAAGAGTATGCAGTAAAAATGCAAAGAGTGATTATATATAATTTTTTTAGTGATATAATATGCCAATATAGAGTCATCCTTTAAGGAGACGAAGGTGAAGACATACTATCATCTCTACGCCGATAATGACACTCTTGAACAATGGATACAAGATAACTTTGTCCTAGAAAACAAAGAGATCGTGATACAGCTATTCTCCCCTATCACCGATAACCCAATACTGTTAGAGGTGTCTGATTATTTGAATGTACTGCTGCCGGATGCCAGAGTGATCATATCTGCTAGCGATGCTGAGGTCTTGTTGGATCGAATCAACGCGGACGAAATAATCCTCTCGCTCACTCTCTTTGACTATCAGCGTCAGATGAATTACCAAAATAAACTTATGCAGATGGGAGAAATGGTCGCCATGATCGCTCACCAATGGCGTCAACCTCTTAACGCACTGAGCGCAACGGCGATCAATATGATCCTCAAAGCCCAAATGGAGGAACTGCAAAGCGAAGATGTTGTCAAAGGGGCTTTTTTTATCCAAAACCAGTGCCAAAAAATGTCCCAAACCATCGATACGTTTATGGAATTTGTCAAACCGAGCAAAGAGGTACAGGGGTTTTCATTGCGTCATAGTGTCGATCAATCTCTCCTTTTGATTGAACGACAGCTGTACAACCACAATATTACGATCAAAATTCATGAAGAGATCAAAGGGGTAGAAATTTTCGGATATGAAGATCAGTTTGAGCAGGTTCTTCTTAATCTCTTTTCAAATGCTCGTGATGCCTTTGATGAGTCACAGCAGGAAGAGAAAACGCTAATCATCACTATCATGATGGATGAAGAGGCTCGATTGATTCTCAGCGTAGAAGATAATGCCGGAGGAATACCCGAATCCATCCGCGATAAGATTTTCAATATTTTCTTTACTCACAAAGACAAAGGGAAAGGGACAGGATTGGGACTTTATATGAGCCTTGAGATCATTCGTAAAAGTTTCAATAGCCAACTGCACTATATTCCCATCAGCGGCGGTAGCCGATTTGAGGTTATTTTTAATCCGGAAATAATAAGTTACTAGCCATGAAATACTACCTTCACTCTATTATCAATTCACTCCATCAAATCACCTCCTATGCGGCGCTTTTACGTAAATATCCGGATAAAATAGATGAGTACACCCATTTGATTGAACATACGGCATTTTCCATCGATACGAACCTTCAAGAGCTATTTCAGACCAATCATACCCCATCTGACGAGTATCCTAAATCTTTAAACACCAATGTGGCGTCGGGTAAAAGGGTATTGATCGTCGATGACATGTCGGAAAACAGAGAGATATTGAGTGATATATTTCAGACACTGCATTGTGACGTACGAAGTGCATCCGGCGGTTTGGAAGCATTGCAGATTGTCGGCTCCTTTGCTCCCGATATGGTCTGTATGGATATATTGATGCCGGGAATGGATGGATATGCAACCGCCGCCGAATTACGCAAAGCGGGCTATGAAGGGACATTGATCGCCATCAGTGCACTCAAAGAAGATCTCTCTAAAAGTGTTTTTGATGCTTGGCTTTTTAAACCGTTCACGGCGGAACAGATTATCTCCCTTCTCGCCTCCCAGAGTATCAGCAGGGGTGACATCACTGAGGTATCGCTTGATTTCTCACCTCTAAGTGTAGCATTTCGGAAAGAGCTTTGCAGTGCACTTGAACACGGTGCTTTGAGTCAATCCGAGAAGCTCGTGGAAATGCTTGAAGCAGGAGAGATTAAAACATGGCTTTTGGAGAGATTGGATCTTATGGATTTTGATGCGATTATCAACGCACTCAGCGTTGATGTAGACTAAAAGAGGCTGAGATGTTTGAATACAAACCCGATAGACCGAAAGTGATGGTTGTGGACGACAAAGTTCGCAACCTTATTCTCATTAAAAAAATACTCGAACCTTTGGATCTCGATATTTATGTTGCACAAAACGGTAAAGATGCGATAAAACGGGTGAATGAAGTCGAATTTGATATGGTGTTGTTGGATATTCTGATGCCTGATATTGATGGATATGAAGTATGCAGGCAAATCAAAAACAGCACACGCCAGAAAGATCTTTCGATTTTATTTATGTCTGCACTGCGTACCCACGAAGATAAAACCAAAGGGTTCGAAAGCGGCGCGGATGATTATCTCGTCAAGCCATTGTATGAGCGAGAGGTGCTTGCACGCGTACAGTTGCACCTCAAAAAAGCTTGGGCGATCAAACATCTAAAAGCCCTCCTGAAACGCTCGTATCATGAGCTCTATAACCCTTTGAGTGTTATAAAAACATCGGCGGAAATGTACGGTTATCGTCATCCTAAAAACCGCTATGTCGATACGATGTACGCTGCTAGCAAATCGCTCCATCTCATCTATGAGGACCTCTATTATGCTCTCGGTACCAAAAAAGAGATACCCAAAAAGGATATTATCGATATTGCAAGCTTTTTGAAAAAACGGGTTGAATATTTCACCCTTATAGCCGAAGTCAAAAAAATTCGTATCGAACTCGAAGCAACAACCGGCTCTACGGTTGAGATCGTCTCTGCTGATTTGCAGAGGATTATCGACAACACGATCTCCAATGCGATCAAATACTCTTTTGAAAACACGCAGATTCGTATAACTCTGAGCGAAAATCCGAAATTGAAGCTGAGTATTACGAACCACGGAAGTACCATTATCAATCCGCACTATATCTTTACCGAGGGGTATCGCGAAGCGTATGACACGATCGGGATGGGGATCGGTTTGGAGATTGTCGCATCGATATGCAAGCGGCACAATATCGATGCCGAGGTCGTGTCCGCAGAGGGGATAACCACCTTTACCTATATTTTTAAAAGAAACTCAAATGAAAATCACCCTTTTTGAGGACGAGTATGCCCTCCGTACCAATATAAACGATTTTTTAACTCTACATTCGTATGAAGTTGAGATGTTCGGGAACGGAAATGTGATGCTCGATCAATGCCGTTTTAATTCGGATCTTTACATCTTGGATATAAATGCCCCCGGAGCGAACGGGTTTGAGGTGATCGAATGGATCACTCGCAACGATCCGGGAAAACCGGTTATTTTTATGAGTGCCTATACCGACATCGAGAGCATTACCCGCGCCTATCATCTGGGATGCAGCGATTATCTGAAAAAACCGTTCGAGCTGATGGAACTATTGTTACGAGTACAAAAGCTTTTATCTCATGTTGGTGATGATATGATCTACATTACTTCGATTCATGCCTTTGATCTTGCTTCCAAACAGCTTTATGCGGGGGGGAGTATTGTGAATCTGACTAAAAATCAGCGCAATATACTCTATCTCCTAACCAAACACCGTAACAGTGTAATCACTTATGATATGCTGATTGAGTATATATGGGAGGATAAGTTTATAAAATTCAATACTATCGCTTCCCATATTCGGGAAATTCGCGCTGCCGTAAAAGAGATAATGATCCAAAATATCCGTGGTGAGGGGTATATGCTAAAGGTGGTGTGAATTTCATCTTTTTTTAGGTATCATAGAAAAAATAAAATAGAAGAATCCCTATGAGTTATGAGATTTCAAATCGCATCAATGTCTCCATAAAAAAGACATACTATACGTTTGAACGATTCAGTATTGATGCAACATTTGCACTGTTGTATCATGAGGAGCCTTTAACTGTTATAGATCTTTCCAAATACGTTAGAATATCGGATCAACTTATTCCGGTAGATGAACATCACTACTTTATTATCTTTGCCTTTACGTCACAAGAGAATGCGTACAAGGCGGCACAAAATATTATTCAAAAGCTTGATAACCATTTTAACAATCATACTACTTGCATAGCGGTAGATGCGTTTGATAAATCCAAGAGACCCGAAAATGTCTTGAACCGTTTGAAACAAATTATGATTGAGACTCGTAAAAGTTCCTATCTCCGTGTTGAAACGGATGATATTTTGGATCGATAGTACGCGTTCTCTATACTCAATTACCCAAATTTATAAAAGTGAAATCCGTGGACTCTTTTCAAAACTTAGCTCTTCTCGAAAACCTATATCGGCTCAAATCTCTAGGGTACAGTTATGTCGATCCGATCACACCTAATATCCAAACCGCTTCGAATACCCTCCCCGATTCCCTCAACACGTTAGAGAAAAGCATAGCGCAATGCTATCTATGCGATTTATGCAAGTCTCGCTCTCAAAGCATGGCAGGATATGGTAATCCACGTGCTGATCTGATGTTTGTTGATGCCTATGTATCTGCCGCCGAAGATGAATCTTCCGAATATTATGTTGGGCGTTCGGGGACAATGTTGCGCGATATGATCGAAAAAGTGCTTACGTTAAAAGTCGAAGATGTTTATTTTACCCACGCGGTGAAATGTAAACCGTTCGGATTTCAAAACCCATCTCCCAGCGAATGCGGCAGTTGTGCCCCTTTTCTATCCAAACAGATCGAGTTGATCAAACCTCGCATTATTGTTACCCTCGGAGCTGACGCGTATCAGATACTTAGCGGCGATTGCAGTGATTTTGAGCGGGTTCGGGGAGCGGTTGTCCCATTGGGAGATGCTTTGATTATCCCGATGTATCATCCACTCTATCTTGTCCGTAATCCCTCTATGAAAAAAGAGGCAATGCGCGATCTTCAGACGATTAAGGCACAGTTATCATGATATTTTTACGGATGTTTTTTTTGTTATGGCTCTTTGTGAGTGTCGTTGAAGGACGAGACATCGTGATTCAAAAAGGATTGGATAACTCGAGTCTGATGCAACTGATCGAATCCACGGATAAAACGATTAAAATCGCCCTCATTTCCTCCCCCAATGTTATCGGTAAATATTCACAATCGCTCTATAACGTTTCACTCGCGACATTGATGAGTCGTCGAAGCGAGGGGTATGAGATCAAACGATACGATATAGCGGATGAATCGAGTGCATCACTGGCGGCGGTGTTGGATGAGGTTCGTCGTGATAATGTGGACGCTATCCTCGCCCCTCTGACGTCACTCGGAGCTAAAAATATTATCACCCACTCTACCAATCTTCCCGTATTTATCCCTACCGTGCATAAACGCGATCTCCCGAGTGCCCCTGCGAATTTTATCTTCGGCGGGATCGATTATATGGCTCAGATTGAAGCTTTACACTCCTATATGGGGGATTCGATTGCTATTTTTTATGACAGTTCCAGTGTGGGCACACAGCTAAAATCGATCACTGAAGAGGTATTTTTAGCGCATAAAAGTGAAAAGAAAAAGGTGGAGAGCTACGCGGTGGATACCAAAGGGGACAACATCATCTCCCATTTTTCGAAACCGGCAAAATTCAACAAAGCGAGTATTATTCTCCATATTCCGGTTGTAAAAAGCGCGCTTGTCGCTTCTCAGCTTACCTTTAGAGGGGTTAAAGCACGTAATATCCTCTCAACACAAATCAACATCGATCCCACCTTGCTTATCTTGACCCAAAGTCAAGATCGGAAAAATGTGATCCTCGCCAACTCGTTAGTAGAATTCCCCGCACGTATCTATGAAGCAAATGCGTTGATGAACAATGACATCACGGTGGACTGGATACAGTATGCTACGAGTGTCGGGATCGATTATCTGGTCTCAGCGCTCGATAATAGTTCCCGAGAGTATTCGATGCGGCTTATCAATTCGCAGGTCATCTATCCGGTCGAGTTGCTACAGGCAAAAGAGTTCGGTTTTGAATCCCTTACCTCACACTGAAGCGTTATCGCTTGATAAGGTTAGCCTCTTTAGCCATCTATCCCCAGCACAGCGTGCACAAATTGAGCATATCGGTATTCTTCGTCATTATACGACAGGCGAGATCGTTTTTTATGAGGGGGATGAGAGCCGCTATTTTCATTTTCTGATCGAGGGGGAAGTATCGATTTTCAAATCGGGTTCTTCGAGCGAAACGATACAGATTCATCGATTCCGTGCCCCCTCTTTGATTGCGGAAGTCGCAACTCTCAAAGAAATCCCCTACCCTGCATCGTGTGAATCGATCCAGCCCTCCACTATCCTCAAAATCTCTCGTGATCCGTTTTTAGCATTGATCCAGAGCGATCCCTCTTTGAGTATAGCTCTGATCTCTTCGCTAACGCAAAAAATCGGAGCATTGGAACACGCATTACAACGTCACAGCGCACCGAGCGCATTGGCTAAAGTAGCACGTTTGATCCGTGATGATCGTGGAATCTTTCAGCGCCTCAAAGGGATAGAGATAGCGCGTCATATCGGTATAACCCCCGAAACCCTCTCCCGTATGATTAAAAAGCTCAAATCAGAAGGGGTGATTACCCTCTCAAAATCAGAGGGGATTACCCTTTTGTTACCGGATGAACTCAATCGTAGTTGTGGATAATTATTTTCCTTTAAGAGATGTGGTGCTACAGTTAAGAATCTAGTGTTGAGGAGTAAGCGATGGGAAAAAGAGGAATTTCACTGCTTCGAGGTATCGAGGCAGAAACGGTTTATAATCTACTAAACAAAGCCTATTGCGATGAGTGGCTGGCGTACTATCAATACTTCATTGAGGCGAAAGTGGTCAAAGGGCTTATGAAAGATGCGGCAATCGTTGAACTCACCCAACATGCGGCGGATGAGCTTCGCCATGCGACGATGGTGTGCGATCGTATCATCCAACTCGGAGGAACCCCTGCACTGCATCCTGCAGAGTGGTTAACTAATTCAAATTGCGGCTATGATGCACCGACGGACGGTGATGTGCGCAAAGTGTTAGAGCAAGCGATCAAGGGTGAACAGTGCGCCATTGGCGTTTATTCCAATATTCTTGATATTACCCGTGAGAAAGACATCATTACCTATGATCTGGTCTCTCAGATTTTAGCGGATGAAGTGGAACACGAAGAGGATTTGCAAACCCTCTTTGACGACATCGAAGAGTTTATCGAGCAGTTCAAAAAATGAGATTGAAATATCCGTTTTTGATTGCTGTTTTGGTGAGTACCTTTTCTCTTCATGCGGCAGATATTCTTGATTTGGTGGGTTTACTCGATCGCAATGATACCAAGACGTTTCAAACACGTGTTCAAACCCTTAGCGATGCGAACGCCGCAAGAGAGGACAATAACAAAACGATTCTGATGTATGCGTGCTGGGTCGGAAACACGCAGGCGGTGAACTATCTGATCGACAAAGGTGCCGATGTCAATGCCCAAGATGTCAGTGGAGCTACGGCGCTGCATTTGGCGGCATGGAAAGGGTTTACCCCTATTGCTCTGCATTTGATCGACCGTGGGGCTTCAGGGAGCATTATGAGCAAGGATGGGATGACTCCGCTTGATATTGCAATCATGCAAGGAAATCAGGAGATTGCCTCCGCTATCGAGAAAGCAACTCCGAAACGAAAAAAACTGCTATAAGGCTGTTAAAAAAGCCTTCTCTTCGGAAGGTATTTTAGCCATTTTACCCGCAAAATCGATATAGACGAGATCGATCGTCATCACGAATACTTTTTCGTCTCCTCTAAAAATCTCTTGCAATAACCGAAAGGAAGCATTTTTGATCTCCAAGAGCGTTGTTTTGACTTCCAATACCTCTCCAAACTTGGCGCTTTTGAGATAATCGGCTTCGATGTGTTTGGCAACGAAATGTCCCCCCTCCAAAATCGGAGAACGTCCCGCATCAAAAAAGAGCTGACTTCGCGCCCGTTCACAGAAGTTCAGATAGTTAGAGTGATAAACGACACCGCCTACGTCAGTATCCTCATAGAAAACACGTATTAGCATTAGTAAACCTCATATTTTATATATTCTATGCAATATTTCCTTTAGATATTACAAAAATCGTATTGTCATCTAATAATCGCACGTGCACCCACCGTAACACTCTCATCAAACACGATATTATAGCCGTTATTGAGTACGAGATTTTTAGTAATACTCAGCCCTAAACCTAACCCGTTTTTTTGACGGTTTCGGCTCGTATCGGCAGTGCTATAAGGCTCAAACAAGCGGGGAAAAAATTGTGGATCGATTCCACACCCTATATCTTCGATAATGATTTTTTCATCGTCTATGCGAATTGTTATCACACCGTGAGATGTGAATTTAGCACTGTTATGAAGCAGATTCATTAGTACTTTTTTCAGATCCATCCGATTAAACTCGATAATCGCTTCACGAGGTAGGTCGATATTCCAATGTGTCTCGGGAGTGAGTGGGATCAGCGGCAAAACCTCATGAACAACGTCATAGATAACCACCTGTTCACGTTCACGGTTCGGATTCATCGACGAGAGATACACCAATACATCACTCGTGAGATCGTCGATATATCCACACTCTAATCCCATTTTATCCACAATTTTCGGTAAATCTTCGGGAGCAATCAAGCCGTCTCGTATCTCTTCGAGATAACCGTTGATAATCATGAGCGGTGTTTTAATATCATGCGCCAGTGAAAGGGTCATGTTTGAGGTTATCTCGTTTTGCTTCTGTAGGGATTCGATCAGTTCCGATAAGCGTTCAGAGAGGAGTGTAATAGAGCGATGGATTCGCTCAACATCGGCGATACGTTCCTGTGGTTCAATAGAGACAAAATTACCGTGTGCAATCTGATCCAATCGGTAGCGTATCCCCTCAAATTTACCGAAAAAATATTTCCCTACTCCATAGCTGATAAGAGCAATAACTGGTAATGCCGCCACTACGACCAAAGCAATTTTAGAAAACATCTTCATCCCTATCGGCTCACCGATGATGAGATAGGTCATAAAGGCACTGAAGAGTGCGATTAAAAGTCCCGCGAGAGAATATACGAGAATCAGAAGAGTTTTAAAACTCATGGATGGTGTACCCCAATGAACGTTCGGTATGGATAATCGGCTGTGAGGTGATGGAGGCTATTTTTTTGCGGAGGTTGTAGATATGGGTATCGATTCCCCGTGCATCGATTTCACCCATATCATTATCATAGATTGCCTGCGCTAACTGATCACGGGAGATGATGTTTTTGGGTTTGAGCAAAAGTGTCGCAAAAATTAGATATTCGCTCGGAGTCAGTGCCAGAACTTCCCCTTCGATCTCTATTTTTTTACCTGCCCTATCATGAGTGATGGAACGCAATACGGTGATATGATGGTTCATCATCTCGTAGCGTCGTTTGATCAGTGTATCGATTTTCGCAATCAGTTCACGTGGAGAAAACGGTTTAGGGATAAAATCATCGGCTCCGAGTTCATACCCTCTGAGTTTGTTTTCTTCAGACCCCAGTGCACTGACGATAATGATCAAAGTCTCTTTAGACTTTCGGCGCAACTGAGTAGATACTTCATAACCGTCGATAAAGGGGATCATGATATCAATCACCGCAATATCGAATACCTCGCGCGCCACTTGTGCCAACGCCTCTTTGCCGTCTTGGGCAATCACCACCTCATAACGCTCAGGATCGATACGGTTACAGATGAGACGGACAATCTCCTCTTCATCCTCGACGATCAGAATCCTATTTCTCATCGCTTAATAGGTCTCTTGAAACCCGCTAAAGAGGTAATCGTTCCCGCTAACAGCACTATGACAGGCAACACACTCCGCAGAGCCGTTCGCGTACGGTACATAAGCGTCTCCTTTTTTCACATATCGGGCATATCCCCAATGATCGCCGTTTTGATTATACCGTGCAGAGTCTTTGACCATGTACTCAACCCGTTGAAGTTTATCCGCTTCAAGTGCATCAGGAAATGCCCCCATCGGTTTGACACTCCATCCGATTTTGACAATTTTACTCCCCTCAGGAAGGGGTATTTTTTTCGATTTCAATGCTTGATAGGCGACTGGATTTGCCAATACATAACGCAGCTCCTTTTTATCGGTACGCCAGTGGGTTGCTACGATTTTATAATCTTGATACCCTTCGATCATTGTAAATGAAAGACCGTTATCGGGCATTTTTATATCGGGAAGCGAAGCCGCTAGTAAAAGTGATGAAAAGCTCAAAGCCGTTGTGAAAGTGATAAGTCGTGAAAACATGAAAGCTCCTTGGTTCATTTTCATCATGATAGAGCCTCTTTCTCAAGATTGGATGAAGATACCATTTTTAATTTAGCCATTGACACATCGATAGTAAAAAAGACTTTTATCCCCATCTCAAAAAATCGCTGGTGTATCCGTCGTGGTGGTAAGCCAAACTTCTATTCCCTCAAAAATGCCAAGTCATCCGATGTCATTGTCGGAGTGAATTCGCTGATCGCATACTCTGCTACACCGTGGCGATAAAACGGATCGAGGCTAATAATCGTCTCAATCTCCTCGCGAGAAACGGCACGTGCCAAAATAATCCCGCCATCACGGGGTACTTTACGCCCCGATGCAAGGAAAATTCCAAGAAAATACTGCTCTTTGAGATACGCGACATGCTCTTCTAATAGTGCATCAACCTCTTCGAGTGGTTTTATGTAGGTAAGTGAGATAATAAACATAGTTACCGCTATTTATCTTTGTTAATCTGTACAATTCATACTCATTTATAATACCGACCTATGCATTCTACAATATCGATTCTTATGACTGCCGTTCCGTTAATCATAGGAACAGGTAACTCTTTTTCCATCAGATGCGGTGTAAATTTCTCCACAATACTGGATAATGCCGCTCTCTTTTCGTCAAAATCATCCACAATACTGGCTGTTCCGTAGAGGATAATGCTATTAAACTCGGTGTTAACGTCACAAGGGTCTTCAATCCCCTCACTGATTAATGAAATCATTTCATCAATCTCAAAACATACTTTTGGATTTGCCTTTATATTGTCTATTTTTTGCCCTTTAGGTAAACCGTGCAAGTATATTTTACTATTAACGTATACAAAGTGTATCGGTAAAACATAGGGGTAACCGTCTTTATTCAAAGTCGCTATTCTCCCGACTTCAGCTCTTTTAAACAATGCTTCTATCTGCTCTTGTGTCAGCAAATGGTTCTTGGTTCTGTGTCTCATGCTTCATCCTTTTTTTTGGTGAATTCTAGTTCAAAAAATAATCAAAAACAATCCAAAAATTGCTCATTTCTCCCTCTATTTCAGCAAGATTTGGATTGCCAATATCTACTCAGAGAGATAAACTTTGACGAACCATTCAAAAAGGGGACGCGATGAGTTTTATACGTGAAGAGAGTTTATCGATTGCGGATTCGGAAGTTTTCGCCATTATTGAAAATGAGTTCGACCGGCAGTCAACGCATTTGGAAATGATCGCGAGTGAGAACTTTACCTCTCCCGCCGTCATGGAGGCGATGGGGAGTATTTTTACCAACAAATACGCAGAGGGGTATCCGAACAAACGATACTACGGCGGATGTCAATTTGCCGATCAGGTAGAGCAACTGGCGAAAGATCGACTTTGCAAAATTTTCGACTGCCGCTATGCGAATGTACAGCCTCATTCGGGAAGTCAGGCAAACGGAGCCGTCTATGCGGCATTGCTGAATGCCGGAGATAAAATATTGGGGATGGATTTACGCCACGGAGGACATCTGACCCACGGTGCAAAACCCAACTTTTCGGGGAAAAACTACCACTCCTTTACCTACGGAGTATCATCTAACGGTCGCATCGATTATGATAATGTCTTAGAAATCGCAAAAATCGTTAAACCCAAAATTATCGTCTGCGGGGCTTCAGCCTATGCTCGCGAAATTGATTTTGCCTGGTTCCGAGAAATTGCCGATGCAGTAGGTGCAATACTCTTTGCCGATATCGCCCATATTGCCGGATTGGTCGCGGCGGGAGAGCATATGAGCTCGTTTCCCTACGCTGACGTCGTTACCTCCACGACCCACAAAACACTCAGAGGTCCTCGCGGCGGAGTGATTATGACGAACAACGAACAGATCGCTAAAAAAATTGACAGCGCCATTTTCCCCGGAATACAAGGGGGACCGCTAGTGCATGTTATCGCCGCAAAAGCGGTGGCGTTTAGAGAAGTTTTGCACCCCTCATGGAAAGAGTATGCCAAAGCCATCAAATCCAATGCAAAAGTTTTAGCGGAGGTGCTGATCCAACGAGGTTATGAGCTCATCAGCGGAGGAACCGATAATCATATGATTCTCATATCGTTGATGGACAAAGAGTTTTCAGGTGAAGAGGCAAGTGTGGCATTAGAAAATGCCGGTATCACCGTCAACAAAAATTCTATTCCCTCAGATCCCCGCCCTGCTTCGTCTACGTCAGGAGTACGCCTAGGCTCTGCCGCGTTGAGTACATTGGGGATGAAGGAAAAAGAGTTTATCCTTATCGCGCATAAAATTTGCGATGTTTTGGACGACATTAAAAACATCCCCCTTCAAGTGCAGATCAAAGAGGAGCTCAAAACTCTTTTAAAGGGTTTTAGAGTCTATAATAATGCAACCTATTAAAGGTGATCGTATGCAAGATATTGAGATATTAAATCAGAATTATCAGCTTATTGCCAAAGCCATTACCTATATCGACACCCATTTTAAAGATCAGCCCTCGATCGATGAGATAGCTCGAAACATAGGGATGAGCAAATACCATTTTATGCGGGTGTTTAAAGAGTATGTCGGTGTAACGCCCAAACAGTTTCTCCACTCCGTGACGCTGAACTACGCCAAAGAGCATATCAAAGAGTCTAAATCTCTGCTGGATAGCACTCTGGATATCGGGTTATCCAGTTCCAGCAGACTGCACGAACTTTTTGTCAATCTCATAGGGGTTACCCCAAAAGAGTGGCGAGAAAAAGGGAAAGACGTCACCATCACCTACGGTTTCGGCCTTACCCCTTTCGGTGAAGCACTGATCGCCTATACCGACAAAGGGGTCTGTTATTTAGGCTTTATCGACAACAACAAAGAGTCGATCTATAAACGATTTTGTGAGCTTTGGGAAAATGCCAATCTGGTGCATGATGATCTAAAAGCCCGTACCTATCTGGAAAATATTTTTATCAAAAATAAAAAATACAATCTCTTGGTCAAGGGGACGAACCTACAGATCAATGTCTGGAAAGCGCTTATCAATCTCCCTAACGGCGGCATCACGACCTATCAGGATGTCGCGAACTTTATCGACAAGCCCAAAGCCGTTCGTGCGGTCGCCAACGCCATCGGGGAGAACCACATCGGCTATCTCATCCCTTGCCATCGCGTCATCGCCAAAAGCGGTGCTATGAGCGGCTATCGATGGGGCATTGAGCGCAAAAAAATCCTGATCGCCTACGAATCAGCTTCTAAAGATAACCCCATCACCTACCGCACGGCAACTATAGAAGATATTCCGATCCTTTGCACACTTTTGCATCAGCTCTTTTCGAAAGAGGTCGAGTTTACCGCTGATAGTGCGAATCAGACGAAGGGATTGAAAATGATCATTGAGGATGAGAAAATCGGTGAGATATACGTCGCATGCAAAGAGGGCGAGATTGTAGGAATGGTAAATCTTTTGTACACCGTCTCAACGGCATTGGGAGAGAGAGTCGCCCTGCTCGAAGATATGGTCATCGATGAGAAACACCGTGGAGAGGATATCGGTTCATCCTTACTCGAATACGTCCTCACCTGCACCAAAGAAAAAGGGATTCGAAGAGTCACCCTCCTCACCGATGGGGACAATCTCTCGGCACACCGATTTTACGAAAGTATGGGATTTTCAAAATCGGCAATGATCCCCTTTCGGATTCAACTCTAACATCAACACCGCAGGAGTTATTATGACTATCTGGCAACACGTACCTTTTGAAAACGAAGCGGCCATAGGTGAGTGGTCGCGTAGTCGCGGTATCTCATACCGCATCATCCGATGTTGGGAAAACGAACCCTTGGAAGCGGATGATTTACTGGTGGTATTGGGCGGATCGATGAGTGCGTATGATGATCTCGATTTTATCCGTAACGAGATCGAGTTTCTACGCCGACGTATCCGTGAGGGTGGCAAAGTATTCGGTATCTGTCTGGGTGCGCAATTGTTGGCAAGCGCGATGGGCTCACGCGTCTATTCTTCCGGAACACGCGAGGCAGGATGGAGAAATATCGAACTATTGCCTCATCCACTCACCGATTTACTGGATAAAACCCAATGCGTCTTTCATTGGCATGGGGATACGTTTGATCTGCCAAATAATGTTGTCCGTATCGCACGTAATGATGCTTATGAGAATCAGGCATTTGCCACGGAGAATGGACGGATTATCGCTACCCAATTTCATTTTGAGACGACAGCGGAGAGTATGGAAAAACTTTTAAATGCTGATGGTGAGTATCTTCGATCTGACTCTGTGTACATTAGCGACCCCCAAACAATACGCCAAGGGGTATCCAATATCTTTAAAAGCAATCAAGCACTATTCACTCTTTTGGATAAGTGGGTAAAAAGCTAAAATCATACCCTCAAATCATAAAACTCAGCCGAACAGACTATTTTGAAATCATTCTGCGAGAGTTCTATCTCCATCTCTCTTCGTCCTGCACTCACATGGATCGTAGGAAAATTTCATACCGTTGTTTTCTCCCAAATAAACAGCTAAATTTATATTGATTTTCATCATACTCGATATGCCAAAGTAGCGAAAATCAATCCCATAGATAATGCAAACGGGGTATAAAAATGGGTATCATAATATGCGAACTCAGATGATTTTATTTTTTTAAACAACCCAACCGCATTAAACTCACCGATACCACGAAGTGTAAATATCACCGATAGTATCCATCCGCTAATGATGAAATAATTCCGATAGTGTGACGAAGACAAATCATAGAAATAGAGTATATAAGCGACAAAAGCGAAACAAAATAAAGCTATTCCTACCATAACGGTAGCTATTTTTCCTGGATTAATTAATCGCTGTCCGTTCTCTGTCGGTATCGCTTGTTCAGCTGCGAATTTTCCGCCAAATGCCCAATAAAAATGGAGCAATCCGATCAGGCACAACACAACAATAACAAGAGCTGCTAGAATACTCATATTGTTCTAACCTGCTTGAGTCTGTACTTCACCATTTCTGAATATTTCATCATACCACTTGTTTTGCAAAGGCTAAAACATACCCATTGACGTCACGGATATAAAACTCTCGCATCCCATACCATGTCGTCTCTATCGGTTTGATAATCTCCACTTTGGGTGCAATCGTCTCATACCATCCATCGACATCATCGACACGGATGTAAAACGTCACCGATGCACCGATGTCTGTAAAAAAGTCTCCCACATCCTCACGCAAACTCTCATCTTGTTGAAGCATTATCTCCACCCCGCCTGATTGTACCATCGCAAAAAGGTAGCGTTTGCCATCTTCCAACTCAGGGCTAAAACTGCTTTTATCCTCAGGAACCGCCATAATGGGGGTAAATCCCAAAATATCTCGATAATACGCGATGCTTTCACCTATCTCTCTCACTGCTAGATTGACAATCAAGTTTTGCATGGATTCCCTTTTTTCACAATTATAATACAGATTTAATGTGACTTTAGTCACAGAACTCACCTGCCTCTCTGTCCTACAATTCAACTGCATCAAAAATGCTAAATCCAAATAGGAGGGGTTACAATGAACCTCAAAATGTTAATGAGCGGAATGTTGGGAATGATGTTGGCGATTTCAAGCGCTGAAGCAGGTGGATGTAATACTGACTCGCCAAAAAGTATCGTGATCACCATCACTGAAGGCTCAATTGTTAAAGCCGGTTTCGGCCTTGCCGTTGCGAATGCTATGCAAGATGCCGGAGTACAAAGTAACGTATTCATCGCTGCCGATGCAGTCAATTTTGCTCTCAATAAAGGGAATCAACCTAAATTCGCCGGTTCTACACCCAAAGAGTTGATTACAGGTCTTATCCGCAAAGGTGGTCATGTAAAAATCTGTGAAGGTTTTGTAAAATTGGGTGGGATCAAACCATCTGATATGGTAGAAGGTGTTGAAGTTGCAGCTCCGGCAGATCTTGCAGGCGCATTATATGCACCAAATGCTCAATCAATGACTTTTTAATCTCACTGAGCTATACTTTTTCAAAGAGAAAGGATAAGTTATGGAACTGGATCATTACCAATTTTTTCAGTCGTTGGAACCCGAATCTTTTGAAAAAGTACGTTCGGATGCCAAACATGTCTCATTAGGTGTCGGAACCTTTCTCTATTACCAAGGAGATATAAATCAGGGGATTTTGTTTCTCAATAAAGGGAGTGTAAAAGTTTTCCTCCATTCCGACGAAATCGGTAAAGGGGAAATTACTCTCTATTACATCACACCGGGAGAGCAGTGTTTAGTCAATACGCTAAGTACCATCTCCCAAACTCCGGCAACTGCCAGCGCCATTGTCGATGAAAGCATCGAGGGATGGCTCGTTCCGGCAAGTACGATTCGATGGCTAATCGATAATTCTCCTGCATATCGTAATTTCAAACTCTCCTTTTGCGCTGAACGTCTTACTCAAGTTATGCATCTTGTAGAAGAATTACGCTTCAAACGGATGGATCAACGACTACTAAATTGGCTGTATGTTCAGGGGAGAGATACCATACGCACTACCCATGAACAAATAGCGCTCATTCTCGGTACATCTCGCGAAGTGATCAGCCGTATCCTAAAAAATCTTGAAAAAGAGGGAATCGTAACAGTTGGCAGAGGATGGATAAAAGTTTGTGAGAATCCAACATGTCAATAGTCACACATACTTCTCCACCTTATTACGCCGTTATCTTCACCTCTATCCGGACCGACGCAGAATCTTATAGTGCTATTGCCGAGCACGTTTTAGAAGAAGCAAAAAAGCAAAAAGGATTTTTAGGTTTCGAATCGGCCCGAAATGAGATCGGAATTTCTGTATCGTATTGGAGGGATCTGGAATCCATCCGCGAATGGAAAGAACAAACGCTGCATAAAAAAGCCCAAACAATGGCTCATTATTTTTACACCCATTTTAGAGTAAGAGTGTGTAAAGTTGAGCGAGAGTACGGTTTTTAACCATCGTTCATAAGGCGGAATTTCCGCCTTGAATTTATTTCATACGGAGTAAATCCGCAGGAGAGATTGAACTCACTTCTGTGATCGTATCAAACGGCAATCCAACTTTCTGATGTACTTTAAATACGGCATTAATACTCGGTGCCATTGTCAGACAAAAAGCTCTCCCTTCATTAAATCCTACTTGAATATTGAGTGAAATCACTCCCTCTTCTTCACACGCTTTTTCGTACTGTTTGTAAAATTCCGCCAACCCTTCAGGTGTAATGCCATCGGGAAAAGTACCATTACTTTTATCATGGGTATCCATGTAAAAATGCATTGTTTGATTCATTGGAAACTCCTTGTTTTTATGTATGAACACTAAATGTTCAACAGTTAGAGTTTAACAATTAAGTGTCCCTCATCTCAGTGACTTTCATCACACAAGACTTTTTATTTTACTAAAGTCATATATTCTGAAGTATTGGATAAATCAATCAATAATCGACGAGGTTTCAAAAAAAATCGATAATAAACTAAATATACAACTAGCCCAAAATAGGTTAACAAACCTATACTAATGAATAATACCCCAAGGTTAAAATGCTTTTTCTCAACCACAAGAATCATTTCCTGAC
>NZ_DASUIQ010000126.1:0-3528 GCF_036279695.1 Sulfuricurvum sp. | reverse complement strand
TCCAAAATATCCCTAAAAACACGCACCATCAAGAACAGCTCCCCTATGCAATGCCGTTTCGAATGGCATTGTTGGCGGACGATGGAAGCGAATATCCTCTTGTAAGTGAGCGCGTAACGTTACTGCATAACGATGTATTGTGGTTGGAGGAGGGTGTCAGCGAGATCGTTTTCAAAGAGATCCCGACCAAGCCGCGTCTATCGCTCAATCGAGGATTCAGCGCTCCGATCATTGTTCAATGCGACGAACTCGATTTCCCGTTTTTAATGGCGCATGAGCGCGATGGGTTTGTCCGTTATGAAGCGGCGCACCAATTCGGGATTGAGACATTGGAAGCGATGATGGCTGGTGCAGAGGTAAAAGAGCGCTATATCGAGAGCTACGGAGCGATTTTAGCGGATCGTTCTATCGAAGAGATGTTCAAATCGCAGATTTTGGAACTGCCGAGTATGACCACGCTGATGCAACGCCAAGAGACGATAAACGTTGCCCTGATCGCAAAAGCTCAAGAGAAGCTGAAATACTCCGTTGCGAAGCGTTATTTTAATGAATTGCTCCAGATGCTCAATGAATTGTATGATCCCTCAAATGCTCGTATTGACGGTATCAGCATGGGGAAACGGGCCCTCAAAAATAGAGTTTTAGGGCTTTTGATGTGTGCAGGTGATGAGTCTATTTATACCTTGTGTCTATCCCATTATCACGAAGCACATTCCATGAGTGAGCGGCTGGCGGCTTTGGATTTGCTCGAAAACTATGCTCCCGATTTAGCGGTTGGTGCACTGGAGCATTTCTATGCCCGATACAGCGATCAAACGTTGGTGATGAACAAATATTTTGTTGTTCGTGCTTCATCTCGTCGTGAGGGGACACTGCAAAGAGTTAAAGAGCTTCAAAACGATAGTGCGTATGATAAAAAAGTACCGAATTTGGTACGCTCTTTGATCGGAAGTTTTGCCCGAAATCCGGTTGCATTCTATGATGTAAGCGGTGAGGGATTTGCATTTGTGGCGGATAAAGTGATCGAGATCGATGAGCTTAACCCACAGATCGCTTCTGGTCTCGCGGGGGCATTTAAAAATTACGGCCGTCTGGGCATCGAACAAAAGACACAGATGGGATGTGAATTGGAACGGATTAAAAACCATCCGAATCTCTCTAATAATGTTTATGAAATTGTGAGTAAGATTTTAGAAGCCTAAGAACTCTTTGGCTTCAAATATTCGTATACGATCACTATCACGATGAAAGTTATGACTAAACTGATAAATTCATTCATGGTACACCTAGCTCTTTTTCAAAGTATCTTCCCCTTGGGTTTCTCATCCTAGATAAGGAATAAGGCTTTATTTGCTATAGCCATAGTTGTCATAAAGATACCCCGCAATAGTTATTGCTTCTTCTTTGGTTAAGTTCCCTTTCTGAGAGGGCATTAGACCGAACCGATCGATCGATTGTTTCATACATAGCGCTTTTGCTGGTGTCGGTTCAAAGATATAATCGGCGATAAAACCTACCGCTTCGGCTTTGGCCGCTTTGGCATCTTTTACATGGGTCATTACTCCCATAATCGGTGGAGCGATCATTGTATTCATCGCTTCGAATGAGGGTCTTTGTTTTAGATGACAGGCAGCACATTTTTCTTCGAATAACGTTGATCCTTTTTCTTGAGCCATTGATGTTTCTGCTACGAACAAAAGGAGAAACAGCGTTAATGTAAGTTGAGGTAATTTCATACTAAAGCCTCCATAACGTTAGATAGGCTACATTCTATTGCAGTTTATATTAGCTTATTATTAATATAATAATATAGAATTATGTATTGTACATTTTTTAGAAGAAGAAATATGATTAGATTAGAGATTCCGGAGATGGATCGGTTGGAGATTGAGCATTGATAGCAATGCTCCGAAATTAATTTTATTTACATCCCCGGAATACGGGGGATATACCCCATTTTTGAGAGTTTGTAATACCATCCCCACCCCATTTTGAGCCAATGCCCGATGATCGGAAGGGGGATCAGAAGTGCTTTCTTATCATTCCGCAAGACAAATCCGGCACCGTCGCCCATATCCATGACGCAGAGGATATTGAGATGTTCTTGGTAACTCTTTTTCTCCTCTGATTTCATCCCCATGTTAACCGCTGAGTTATGGGCAACATTGCGCGCCATGATTTCGGCAATATGCCCCTGTTTGGCTTTCCAGTCGGGTCCTTCCAAGGCCGCAGCGTCTCCGATGGCATACCACGCTTCAACCCCTTCAATCTCGCAAAAAGCGTTAATTTTGATAAATCCTGCATTGTTGAGCGGGAGATCGGACGCTTTGATAAACGGCTGAGCATCGCCGGCGGGGATAAACATCGTCAAATCGGATTCCAATCGGCTGTCGTCTTCAAATACGACCCCGTCGGTTTCAAAACGTTTGATCTTTTTACCGTAACGGGTTGCGAAACGATTGCGTTTAAACATCATCTCCATCATGGAGAGCGCTTTTGGTCCCATTCGAGCACCGGGTAAGGGCATCGGTGCAAAGAAGGTCATCTCATAGTTGTCTCGGATGCCGAGTTTTTTGAGACGGTGGTGGAGATTGAAAAAAAGTTCAAATCCGGGACCACCGCGTATAGCACTCGGATCGTTCGGATTACCGCCGAAACCGAACGCTATTTTTCCGCTCCCCTTGGCTATGAGCGATTCTATTTTATCTTTGAGGAGGATGGACTGCTCTGGCGCTCCGCAGATGGAGAGGGTATGTTCCAATCCTTCATGTTTCATTTTTCCGGCACCCGTAGCGATGACGAGGTGAGGGGCGTTACGGACACCGCCCTCTTTGAGGGTTATGGTTTTGTCGCTCGCATTGATGGCTACTACTTCATCGACGGTGAGTTTAAATCCGTGACGTGCGGCGATCTTATCAAGAGAGAATGCGACATCCTCAAATCGTATTGTTTTGACGGGAATCCAAATGGCGATCGGATAGATAAAAACATAACTTCGATCGCTGAGCAACTCAACCTCGAATCCCTCTTTACGGTAATAAATCGCCGCTTCGACTCCGGCGATACCGCCGCCTATAATGAGAACTTTTTGCACGTTTTTATCCTTGCACATAATACAAATAATAATTATTCATTTTCGCTATGAATGATAATTATAATAGTAATGGCGTATAAAGTCAATATAGATAAATATTTTAATCGTCATAATTATTTTTTATGTTTCTTTGCTAATTCGCTATTAGAATTTTAAATTGGGAAAAAATGTAACACTGATAGCTTTTGTAATAAATTTAGTCAAAAATGCAAGGTTCATTTTAAGGATGTGATATAATTGTGATGATATAGGGTTATAATCGACTTTTATGGAATTATTTAACGAAGGAGAATCAATGGCAAGAGTAGTCGTCCTCGGTGGCGGTGTCGCCGGACATACTGCAGCAACGTTCGCGGCAGATTGGCTCGGAAAAGATCACGAGGTAGTGGTAGTAACCCCTAACTCAAAATGGAACTGGATCCCATCAAACATTT
>NZ_DASUIQ010000125.1:0-2705 GCF_036279695.1 Sulfuricurvum sp. | reverse complement strand
CGAATATCAATGATTCCCATATTACGATGTTGCGCGATAACCATAAGATTGCATTTGACATCAATCTAAAATCGATAAAGGTATCGGAGTTGAGCGTGAGTTCACGACTTTTGAAACTGGCTAGGAGGGTTGAACCGTGATGCATAAACGTTCCCTCTTATTATCAGCACTATTGTTAAGCACATCATTGATGGGTCAAAACGATACCTCAAACGATGCGACTGAGATTCCTCTCGAAGAGCTGCTTCAGACCGAATATATTCCCGCAAGCCATATCGCCAATCAGATGAGTAATGCGGCTTCTGCCGTCTCGATTGTTACCGCACAAGACATCCGTGATTACGGCTATCGCACCCTCGGAGAGATATTGGGGAGTATGCGCGGATTACAGGTATTTCAAGATTATAGCTACAATTATCTCGGAGGTCGTGGGTTCACTACCCCCGGTGTATTTGCGGGACGGGTTATTGTCATGATTGACGGATACCGCTCCGATGATAGTTATTACGGACAAGCATTACTCGGTAATGACGCTATTTTGGATGTCTCTGTGATCGATAGAGTCGAGTATATTCCGGGGGGAAGCTCTAGCGGGTACAGCAACGGAGCCTTGCTCGGAGCGATCAATATCATCACAAAAAAAGGCTCCAATGTCGATGGCGCTCAAGTCGCTGTGGGATATGGAAACCATGATAGTCGAAGCCGTAGAGCGATGTTTGGTAAAACATTCGAAAACGGAGCTGAAATTCTCGTATCGGCTTCCGATTATACATCGGACGGGCGTAATTATACGTATAACATTAGTGGTGTTGAAACACCTGAAAACGCGCATAACAGCGAATCCAATCGACGATTGTTTTTCAAAGGTTCGTATAAAAATATTTCATGGTTAGCCGGATATTCCAAACGTGATGGGGATGTCCCCTCATATCCGTCTTGGGGAGAGATAGTCGATTACAGCTTGGTAAACAATGATGAAAACCGATTTGCCCGTCTCAAAGTCGATACCGATCTCACAGACGATCTAAAGCTCTCGGCATCGGTATGGTACGGTGAATATGTTTACGGATATTCGTATCCTTCAGGTTCAGACATAGATTACATGTATCACGGGGATCAAAATGTCAAATGGTACGGCAGTGATGTAAAACTGGTTGGATCATGGTTTGAAAATCATCTCCTATCAGGCGGTGTAGAATATCGTCATGACTATGATTTCTCATGGGTAGATGTTCTCCAAAATTGGACAACCGGTGAAGTAGCTGAGACGTATTATGGATCTGCTACAACGCGTAAAACCTATAGCCTATATCTATACGATGACGTTACACTATCCCCATCTTTGCATCTCAATTACGGAGGGCGCTATGAAAAAAGCAATAACGGCTATCATGCCATCAGCCCTCAAGCAGCACTGATTTGGAATCCAAGAGAGAGTACCTCACTCAAATTTTCAACCGGACAAACGAATCGTCAGGCAACACCGTATGAAGGGGATCGGGTAGAGCCGGAAAAAGCATGGTTATCGGAAATCGTAGCAGAAGAGAGACTCGACTCTCAAACGAAACTAATCGCCTCTTTGTATCGATACCGTATTACGGATAGGATTTATAATTATCCTGATATTACGACTCACGGGGCGGAAATCGAGTTGGAAAAACACTGGGAGAACGGTACACGGTTGCACACCAGTTATGCTTATCAACACGCTATTACGAGTGAAGAAGGGCATTTGACTCCTATCAACTCGCCGCGTCATATTGCCAAGTTCAATCTTTCGCTTCCGTTGGTCGAAGAGTTATTGCGCGCAGGATTGGAAGTCCAGTATTTGGGTAGTCGTCCTCTTTATACGAATGCACGGCAGGAGTATGCTCCGGGGAGAGTGTTGAGTAATCTCAATCTCCTCTCGCATCATTTGATTCCCAACTGTGATATGTCGCTAAAGGTACGCAATGTTACGAATAAAAAATACGAAGATGTTATCGTTGCACAATATAACGGTGATCTGACCTATCCTCAAGAAGGTCGCACCTTCTGGCTTCAATTGGAGTACAACTTCCAATGAGACAGATAACACTATTTTTAATTTTTATGGTAAGCTTGCTAAAGGCTGAAGCATTGCCGGAATATACGATCAAGGCGGCATATTTGTATAACTTTGCACTTTTGACCGATTGGCATAACAGTGATCCGTCGGGGGATTTTAATATCTGTTTTTACAAAGAAGATATGGGAAGCGCATCGAATGCCCTGAACAACAAGATGCTGAGAAACCAAAAAGTAAAAGTTTCCACCGTATCGACACCCGAAGCGGCAAAAGGGTGCCAAATGGTGTTCATACGAGAGAGTGAAGGACAAAGTGGTGAGAAACTGATTCAGAAGCTCTCAGGGGCATCGATATTGATCGTAAGTGAAAATCCGAATATCAATGATTCCCATATTACGATGTTACGTGATAACCATAAAATCGCGTTTGACATCAATCTAAAATCGATCAAAGTATCGGATTTGAGCGTGAGTTCACGACTTTTGAAACTGGCTAGGAGGGTTGAACCGTGATATTTTTTAAAAAATCACTGAGTGATTGGTCGATTCAAAAAAAGCTCATTTATTCTAATGTTTTTGGGATTGCATTTGCATTTGTTCCCGTTGTCGTCATTATGGTGACGTATGAGTATTTTGCCTTGCGTGAGAGTGTCCTCGAA
>NZ_DASUIQ010000124.1:0-2880 GCF_036279695.1 Sulfuricurvum sp. | reverse complement strand
ACCATCGAAGTGGGAGTCTCTGAGTCCCAAGAAGCGATCATTGAGACGGCAAAAGCTTCCGTAGAGAAGTGGATTGAGGGGAAAGAGATCGTAAAAGCGATCGTGATTCCCGGCAAACTTGTTAATCTCGTGATAAAAGGGTAAAGCCATGAAATACTGGATACTGAGCACTTTGATCTTCTTTGCAGGGTGTGGTTACCAGCCTGCCAGCCATTATGCTAAGAATATTTTGGGTGAGAGTGTCAGTACCGAAGTGGTTATTTCGATGGAAGATCCTCAAAATACCGTTATTATCAAAGATGCGGTTGATACGGCGGTTCTTACCAAATTTAGAACCTCATTGGTCCCTAAAAATGAAGCTTCAACCCATTTGAAAATTTCTATCGGTTCCGTGTTGTTTACACCGCTTCGTTATGATACGAACGGATATGTTATTACCTATCGTACTACGGTTACGATGCTAATTAGCCGAACGACAGGTGGAAAAATAACAAATCATAGTGCGCACGGTACGTACGATTTTGATATTGAACCGAATGCGATTATCTCCGATCAGGCACGTTTTGAAGCGATTCGCCAAGGGGCGCAAAAAGGGATTGATGCGTTTGTTGCACAGATTGCGGCATTGGGTGTCAACTCGAAATAAGGATCAGTTATGACTATTAATCAAATCGTTCGAAATACGGTTGAGCGACTTAAAGCAGAGGGGAAGGTATGGACTCCCGATGCTTATACCGAAGCGTTTTGTGCCGAGGCCAAAAAAGCGGGGTTTGCCGTTGAAGATTGCAGCGGGATAGATCGATATATTGCTTTGATGGATAAAAAAACGGTTGATGAAGTCAAACAATACCGTGTACGTACAACGGCAGAATTGATCCGATTTTTGATCTCTAAACTGAGCCGAATGAATCCGAGTGAAGCGTCTATTTTAGTGGAGCTTTTGAGTAATCTGGCCAAAAAAATGGCGGAAAGTATCGATGTACTGCATAACCCCGATGCGTCGGCATTGGCAAAAAAGACAATCGCTATTTTAGACGAGCAGGGGGGATCGACACAACTCGAACTCCTCAAACAAGCATGGATCAATTTTTTGAGTGTTTATGATGACTCATTTTTATTGAAGCTTTCCAATTTCGGATCGCTCAATCGGGGAAATTTGCGCAGTACGATTGAAAGTTTGAGCTTTCAATCTACAACCGCAGGGGCGGATTACAATAAAATTGTCCATTCTCTTATCTCCTCTTTAGTCCCCTCTATTGCACCGACGATGGACAATGCTACGATAGCACTTTCTCAAAAACTTCAAGCCAATCCGGCCTATATCGACACGGATGAGTGCGAAAAAGAGCTTAAAACGGCTATCGCTATGCGTATCGCTTTGGACAAAAAAAGTGTCGAAGAGATGGTGAACGCTCTCAACACGTTGTTGGGCAAACTCTCCACCCAATTGATCGAACTGATTGAGCGAAGCGAGAATTCAACCACTGAAATCCGAGAGGTAAAACGCGATTTAGAAGCTTTGGAAGAGAATAAACCGACCGATTTTAAAACGGCACATAAACGGCTTTATACGATTGCAACCACGTTGGAAGAGAAAGTCGAAGTGTTGAGCAAAGATTTAAAAGTGCATAACGAAAAAGTATCGCAAATGGGGAAAAAGATCGCAGATCTTGAGTCGGAACTGGCTCAAGCGACACAGGCGTCGCGTGAAGATTTTTTAACCAAGCTCTTTAACAAACGGGCAATCGAAGAGTATCTAAATCTCAAAGAGGCGGAGTATGAGCGTCACGGTCACTCATTCTGCGTTGCAATGCTTGATTTGGACCATTTTAAAGCGGTGAACGATACCTATGGGCATGAAGCGGGAGATGCCGTATTGATCGCGTTTTCAAAAATTCTTAAACTCGAAGCACGGACGAGTGATATTGTCGGACGTTTCGGCGGAGAAGAGTTTTTGGCCATATTGGGGGATACCGATTTGAATGGGGGAAAAGTATTTTGTGAAAAAGTACGTGCCCATGTCGAGCAAGCCCATTTTATGTATCAGGGACAGCGGATCGCGGTGAGTGTCAGTATCGGTGTCGCACAACGCAGTGACTACCCTTCGCTGAAAGCGTTGGTCAACGGAGCGGATGAGCGGCTGTATGATGCCAAGCACAAAGGGCGAAACCGCGTCGAGCCTGCATGAGTTTAAACGATTTTTTAGCCTCAAAACCTCTTTTTTACGATGTGATCGATTACGAGCGCTTTCCTAGCGCGTATCGGCAGATCAAACACTTTTTAGCGATCCCGAAAATAATTCACCTCGTCGGAACGAACGGCAAAGGCTCTACGGGGCGTTTCTTGGCAACCGCACTGCACCGTGCAGGGCAAAAGGTCGGGCATTACACCTCGCCTCATATTGTGCGATTCAACGAGCGAATATGGTTGGGCGGCTCTGAAGTGAGTGATGATGTTTTGGAATGTGCCCATCAGAAGCTTTTATCCCTATTATCCACGGAAATTGCCGAGTCGTTGAGCTATTTTGAATATACGACACTCTTAGCGATGGTGGTATATGAGAACTGTGATTACGTCGTGTGTGAAGCGGGCTTGGGCGGTGAGTATGATGCGACCGCTGTTTTTGATAAGGTGCTGAGTATTTTTACCCCGATCGATTTTGATCATGCGGCGTTTTTAGGCACTTCCATCGATTCGATTGCGACGACGAAACTGCGAAGTATGAACTCTCTCGCTTTGTTAGGAAGACAAAAACACTCCGAAGTGGAGTCGATAGCCCGTCGCATTGCGGAGGCAAAAGGGTGCACGCTCTACACCCTCTCTGAGCGTTTGACTCCACGTATTGAATTGATGGCATTGCAACTTGCCATGAAAAATGGT
>NZ_DASUIQ010000123.1:0-24251 GCF_036279695.1 Sulfuricurvum sp. | reverse complement strand
ATCGGAGATGAGATTACCGTTTCTGTGGCATAATCGCATTTATGAAAACGATCTTTTTATTTTTTATCTTTTTATTACCGTTGTGGGGATGTACGGGGGACTGTATGACCTGTCACCCCGCATTGCTTAAAAACATCGATGTCGATAAACGGCATAAACCGATGCAAACGTGTATTAAATGTCACAGTGCCGATCCCGCTAAAATGGCGGATTGCGGAAGCGATTGTTTCGCGTGTCATCCAATAGCTAAAATCGAGGGATCACGTGTTGCAGAACATGCTGTGATTCGTGAATGTCGAGATTGTCACATGAAACTCAAAACCAAAGTGGAACTCGATGTTTCTCCAAAAGGGCAGTCGGTGATGCCGACATTGCGAGATTTTTTAAAGCCTTGATTTTTTCTGCCTCAAATGAGGCAAGCTTTAGTGCCATAGCGGCTAGCGTAGCCAAGCGGGGCTTTGCTCCGCTGGCGTTCTATTATGCATACATCGGCTCAAACATTTTATCAAATCCATCGATGATTTTTTGCATCAATTTTTGAGCTTCATCGAGCATTTCTTTATGAGATTTAACATTTTGAACGGCATTGTCGAAAAGGTCAACTACCCCTTTTTTAGCACTGTTTTTAACATTTTCATCACTATTTTTGAGGTTTCCGATCAGTTTTGTCACGTCCGAAGCGATTTTATTGATCGGTGAGGTTTGGTTTTGATCTTGGAGCTCTTTCATAAACTTATCGATATAGGGTTGTGCTTTTTTCATAAAAGCGTTGATCTCTTTTTGATCTTGCTCACTGATACCGTTGCTATCCACACTAAAAGAAAAAGCCTGCATCGAAGCAAACGAGAACGATTGCTCTTTGGAATCGGAGGTTGTTTTTTCACTGAGCGAAAGAGATTGTTCATTTGTAAAGTTGAGCGATAGGGTATCTCCGCTACTGGTTTTCATAGAGAGTGATAGCTCGTGGGAGCGATACGCATCATAAGAGGTTGCAGTGGTCATGGCACACCCTTTTAGGTTAATCTTAGTGAGTATATCGGACTTTTTCGAAATTGTTTTAATAAGCTTTTACGAAACTTAACCCATCTTTAAGTAAGAATTGTCTATTATTGCGTGCTAAAAATTTCTAAAGGGATATGGCTTATGAAAAGAACATACCAACCGCATAATACGCCACGTAAACGTACTCACGGTTTCCGTGCACGTATGGCGACAAAAAATGGCCGTCGAGTATTAAATGCTCGTCGTGCTAAAGGTCGAAAACGATTGGCTGTCTAAATAGCTTTTCGATGTTGAAGCTTCACAGCGAGTTTCAGCGTGTTTATCAACGCGGGAAAAATGCCCACAGCACATCAATCGCGTTGTTTTATCTCCCACTTAAGGGAGAAAAAAAAGTTGGATATACGGCCAGTAAAAAAGTCGGAAACGCAGTAGTGAGAAATCGGTGTAAAAGACGCTTACGAGCTCTTTTTGATGAGTTTTCACCCAATGCACAAGACGGATGGTACGTTTTTGTCGCCAAGAGAGGGTTATTTGACAACTCTTTCGATACAGTGCGACGCGACTGCAAATATGTTTTAAAACGGACGGGTGCCATGGCTGGAGTAAGTGATGATAAGAATCTTCTTTCTTAAGCTACTCTGGCTTTATCGGCACTCTTTCTCTTTGGTGACACGAGGTTCGTGCCGTCATTACCCCTCATGTTCCGAATATGCTCTTTGGCAGTTTGAACGCAACACCCTTCTCCGTGCATTTACTTCCACATTTTTACGTATTTTGCGGTGTAATCAACTGTTTCCAGGCGGAATAGATTATCCGATTATCAACAAACCGATGTTAAAACCCTCCGAACTCTCGATAAATACGATAAAATACTGGTTTGTTCCATATCAACAGAATTATTTTCTGATAAAAAATTTTAAGTTTAAAGGGTCACAGTGTTAGAAAAGTTTACTCCAAATCAGCGACTTCTTATGGCCGTCGCTTTATCTTTCGTCTTTTTTATAGGTTATACGACGATTTTCCCTCCAAAAGCATCTCAAAGTGAAACCAATAGTACCAAAGTAAGTGAAGTCAAAGCTGTCGCAGAACAGCCTAGTGCCGTATCTGCAACGCCTGAAGCGAATGCGACCGGTGTTTCGAATATTAAAACCGTTACTACCGATACGCTAACCACAATCAGTGCAAAAGAGTTTACCCTCAAAATCGATACGCTCGGACGGGTCTCATCGGTTGTTTTAAGCAATGCAAAACATAACGGAAAAGACGGGAAACTCTCTGAGCTTATCTCTTCTGAGGGTGCAAAACCGCTTCAAGTCCGTTTTGCTGATGAAGCGTTGAACGAAGCGGCGGCTAAAACTCCTTATACAACGAATGCAACCAATATAGCATTGGGTGAAAACGGCAAAGCGACCGTAGTGCTTAGTCAAAATCTTCCTGAATTGACCGTAACCAAGACGTTAACATTTTATGCTGATGGTCACTATGACGCAAAAGTGACACTATCTAATGAGAAACGCTACTCTCTCTACCTCGGACAACACCCTCAAATTATTGAGCAAATGATGACGGTCGTAGGGGGCATGGTCTATTCGGGTGACAATCTCACAACGATTTTTTCAGATGGTGATGTAGAAGGGCGCTCACTCTTTAGTGATGTTCATCTTGTCTCTGCATTTGATCAATACTACGCGACTATTTTTTATGGATTTGATAAATCGACCCAAGTAACGGTTGAGAGAGATACGAATAGCAATCCTGTTACATATTTGGAAGGAACGCCGAATTTTACGTTCAACGGATACATCGGTCCTAAAGAGTATAAAACACTCGAAACGATAAATCCTGTTTTAGTCCATGCTATCGAGTTCGGATGGTTTACTTTTGTAGCCGCTCCGATTTTTAAAGTTTTGATGTGGTTGCACGGATTACTCGGTAACTGGGGTTGGTCTATTATAGCGCTCACCGTACTTATCCGTATTTTCCTCTACCCTTTGACCCACAAAGGGATGGTCTCGATGCAAAAGATCAAAGATATTGCTCCGCGTATCAAAGAGGTTCAAGAGAAGTATAAGGGTGATCCTACCCGTATGAATGCGGCGGTAATGGAAATGTACAAAAAACACGGTGCCAACCCGCTGGGGGGATGTTTGCCGCTATTGCTTCAAATTCCTGTTTTCTTTGCAATTTATCGTGTTCTTTTGAATGCGGTAGAACTACAAGGGGCACCATGGGTACTATGGGTTACCGATCTTTCACGAATGGATCCGTATTACATCCTCCCTATTTTGATGGGTGCAACAATGTATTACCAACAAAAGATTACTCCGAGCAATTTTACCGATCCGTTGCAGGAAAAAATCTTTAAGTTTTTACCATTAATTTTTATGTTCTTTTTCATTACGTTCCCATCAGGGCTTGTATTGTACTGGTTTGTAAATAACCTTTTCTCGATTGCACAGCAATACATGGTCAACAAACAGTTTGAAGCAGCTCGGGCACTACGTCACGAAGCTCATCTTGCGGAAAAGCATCATGAAAAAGATTGAAGCTCCGTCGTTAGAACAGGCTTACGCAGAAGCGGCACGGGAGTTTGGATGTTCCGTTACCGCCCTTCAAGTTGAGATTGTTCAGTTCCCTTCAAAAGGGGTACTGGGACTTTTTAAAAAATCGGCAATCATTATCGCCAATCTTCCGCATAAGCCTTTAGCTGCGGTTGAAGCTCCAAACGTTATTGAAGACGAGATTGAAGCACCTATTTCATCGGTTGAGCCTGAAGAATTGGTTTTGGGTGATGAGTTTTATGAACAGGCGGATGATTTTGAAGAAGAGGGGGAAATGGAGGGTGATTTCTATCAGCTCTCTGCCCAAGAGTGTGCCGATGAAGTCAAAGAACAGATCAATATCCTCTTCAAAGACATCTGTTTTGATATAAACGACATCGATGTGAGTGTGTACGATGAAAATACCTTGCTTGTCGAGTTTACCGGTGCCGATGCGGCATTGATGATTGGCAAAGAGGGATACCGTTATAAGGCACTCTCGTATATGTTGTTCAACTGGATCAATGCCGTATACGGTATGCAGCTGCGTTTGGAAATTGCGGAGTTCTTGAAAAATCAGGAAGAGTCGATTTCCCGCTATCTCATCAATGTGTGTGATATTATCGATCAAGAGGGACGTGCACAGACCAAAGTGCTTGATGGCGTGTTGGTTCAAATCGCCCTCAAACAGCTCCGTGATCGTTATCCTGATCGCTATGTCGCTATCCGCTCTACCCGTGATGGCGGTAAGTTTATTATTATCAATAGCTATCACGAATATTGATGAATGAAACTATCGTCGCCATTGCCACCGCAAACGGCATTGGCTCTATCTCCATTCTCCGCCTCAGCGGAGGGCGCTCACTAGAGATCGCATTAAAACTCACCCAAAAATCCCAGCTTCAACCTCGCTACGCAACCCTTAGCTCTTTGCACCATAACGACGGTACTTTGATCGACGAAGCGATTGTTATCTATTTCCAAGCACCGCGCAGTTTTACGGGAGAAGAGGTTGTGGAATTCCAATGCCACGGCGGCTATGTCGTGGCTGAGTCGTTACTTCGGGCGGTATTGTCCGAAGGGGCGCGTTTAGCCGAGCCGGGAGAATTTAGCAAACGAGCCTTTTTAAACGGACGGCTCGATCTCACCCAAGCCGAAGCGACGGCTGCACTGATCGAAGCCAAAAGCGATGATGCCGCTCGGATACTAGCGCGTCAGATGAAGGGAGAGCTGCGCGGATATATCGAGGGAATCCGAGATTCGTTGCTTGAAATCTTGGCGTACTCCGAAGTGGTCATCGATTATGCCGAAGAGGATTTGCCTCAGGATGTCGTAGATCAGATCGAGGTGAAACTGGAGCGTATCAAACAGACCCTCTCTCGTACCCTCGAATCAAGCCGAAGACGTAGCGGGCTGATGCAGGGATTTCGAGTTGCTATCATCGGTAAACCCAATGTCGGGAAAAGCTCTCTTCTTAACGCACTCCTCGATTATGAGCGTGCCATTGTCAGTGACATCGCAGGGACGACTCGTGACACGATCGAAGAACAGGTGCGTATCGGTACCCATTTAATCCGTCTGGTCGATACGGCAGGGATACGCAACGCTCACGATGAGATTGAGCGGATCGGGGTCACACGCTCCATCGCGGCGATTGAAAATGCCGATGTTGTCATCGCTTTGTTTGACTCTTCGCGCTATATCGATGAGGAAGATCGCGCAATTATCGATCTTATCGAGCGCTACCGTGACGAAAAACCGTTTATTTGCCTTTTGAACAAATCGGATTTAGAGAAAGTTTTTGATTCAACGACGATAGAGCACTACCATCCGATTCGTTTGAGCTGTAAACAAGATACGCAATCTCTTGTCGATACATTGAGCAACTTGATGGATCATGAAAATGACGGTGAGGAGATGATGCTCATTTCGCAACGTCAGATCAGTGCGACGGAGAGCGCCGTCCGCTCCATCGATGAAGCGTATGAACCGTTGCATGACGGTGAGTTAGAATTTTTCTCGTTTCATATCAATGCAGCGATCCGCGCTGTCGCCTCTATCAGCCGACCGTATGAACTCGATGAAATGTTTGACAAGATGTTCGGACAGTTTTGTTTGGGGAAATGATGGCTACGTATATCGCTATCGACTTGGGGTTGAAACGGATCGGATTGGCGCTTAGTTACGGAAACGCTTTGGTAACTCCATTGCCTGCTATCGATCGGAAAAATCGCAATCAAGCGGCCAACGATGTCAAAAAAGTGTTGAACGAATACGAGGCGACGACGGTCGTGGTCGGCATCCCGATGGGAAGCACGACCGAAGATGAGATGCGCCGTCGTGTTGCACACTTTATGAACTTGATCGAATTTAGCGGTGAGATCGCCTACCAAGACGAATCCCACAGCTCCCAAGAAGCCGAAGCGCTGATGAAGGGGGAAATCCGCTACAAGCGTGACGGTCGCATCGATTCGCTTTCGGCGAAGATTATTTTAGAGCGGTATTTGGATCAGCTTAAAAAGTAATCTTTAGCTTCTGCTTCATCATCGGTGAGGGTAGTAAAATCCTCATCGTTTTCCAGTTTCTCTTTTATGGTTTCTACGCAATACTCAAACCCGACACGGCGTGCATGTTCTAAATCAAATACAAATCCCAATCCGCTGAACTGATAGGGCTCTTCTTGTTCGATGCAGAGCAAAATTCCCTCACATTGTGCTTCAAACTGTTCGACAATATCGCGATATCCGATGTTAAACTCGGTGGCATGCCATCCGTACTCTTCGAGTTTCTTATCGGAAAATTCGGCGATACCGTCACCGCTCGTGTCGTCGTAAAGTGCGCGTTTTTGGTTATATCCGATGATGCTTTGCCATGCACCGGAAGCTTTGATCAGGAGCCGATCATCATCCTCTACGATTCGGTAGTTGTTACCGAGCATGGAACTAATGGGGCGGGAGCGATCGGTGCTCAGCGGTGAAACGGGAGGGATTGACCCCTCAAAAATAGAGATTAAAGAGGGTTCAAACGGTTCGTAAACAATCTCCCCTTTATAGGTGATAGCGAAGCGTTTGGCGGCATTGGCGGCACGTAAAAAATCGTTTTTATCGACAACAATAATCTCTTTAAAAAGGTTGAATTTTTTCATAAAAAAGTCCCTAATTTTTGGATGAATTGTAGCATGGGATCGTTTATAGACCCTTAGCAGATGAGTTAGCACAGTGCTCTAAGGGTACGCTAAACTATTTTTATGCAAAAGTGGGGTATAATTCGCCAAATTTTAAGCCTATGAGCTTACTCTAAGGATACCTGTATGGCATTGAGCGTCTACTACGATAAAGATTGTAATATCGAATTAATCAAAAGCAAAAAAGTGGCAATGATCGGTTTTGGATCACAAGGTCATGCACACGCGGAAAACCTTCGCGATAGCGGTGTTGAAGTTGTCATCGGTCTTCGTAAAGAGGGAAGCTCATGGGGCAAAGCGGAAGCTAAAGGGTTCAAAGTTATGACGGTTGCAGAAGCGTCTGCATACGCGGATGTTGTTATGATCCTTCTTCCGGATGAAAACCAAGCAGAAATCTACAAAAACGAAATCGAGCCGAACTTGAAAAACGGTGCGACCATCGCATTCGGTCACGGGTTTAACATCCATTACGGACGTATCCACCCTCGCGCGGACATCAACGTAACAATGATCGCTCCTAAAGCACCGGGTCACACGGTTCGTTCTGAATTCGTTCGCGGCGGAGGGATTCCCGATCTTATCGCAGTAGGACAAAATCCGAGCGGTACAACCAAAGAATTGGCGCTTTCATACGCATCGGCTATCGGTGGCGGACGTACAGCGATTATCGAAACAACCTTCAAAGACGAAACAGAAACTGACCTTTTCGGAGAGCAAGCGGTTCTTTGCGGCGGTGCGGCATCTCTCGTTCAAGCGGGATTCGAAACATTGACAGAAGCGGGTTACGCACCTGAATTGGCATACTTCGAGTGTCTTCACGAATTGAAACTTATCGTTGACTTGATGTTCGAGGGCGGAATCGCGGATATGCGTTACTCTATCTCTAACACAGCGGAATACGGTGACTACGTAAGCGGTAAACGTGTTATCAACGCGGAATCAAAAGCGGCAATGAAAGAGATCCTCAAAGAGATCCAAGACGGCCGTTTCGCAAAAGATTTCATCCTTGAAGGTCAAGCGGGTTATCCTCGTATGAACGCAGAACGTGCAAACGCACGTGCTTCATTGATCGAGCAAACGGGTGTAAAACTACGCTCTATGATGCCGTGGATCTCTAAAAACAAAATCGTTAACCAAGCTACTAACTAATTCCCCCCTTTTTTTCAGAGCGGTATGCTCTGAAAACTTCTATCGAAAGAGGTTCCTTCTCGAATGAAACAACAGCCTCTGTTTAAATACCTAACGCTAAAACGACTTGCAATCGGACTTTCAATACTCATTAGTATTTTACTTGCTATATTGATAGGCTATTTTATGGGATTTCGTCAAGCAGAAGGGGAGCTTGCTCACGAGCGAAAAGAAACCCAAAAACTGGTTCAAGAGATCAAACAGCTTACCGTTATCGATGATAATACCTCGCTTCAAAAGCCCAAAGAGAGCCTGCAAGATAGTGAAATTCGCCGTTTAAAAAAAGAGTTGGAAGATTTACTCGCACGCGAACGCATCTCTGAAGAGGTGAAGCCAGAGCACGAATATGCCCCCAATAATAAAAAAGCGCCACCTCCTCCCCCGCCTGAGCGACCGATTCGTCCAGCAGGTGGAGAAGCAAAGCTGGTGATAATCATGGATGACGTGTCGTATGCCAGAGATGTAAAAGCGATACAATCGACGGGATTGCCGCTCGTGATGTCATTTCTCCCGCCAAGCCCTCGCCATCCTGATTCAGCATTTTTGGCAAAACAGCAAGGAAAGTATATGATACATCTTCCTTTGGAAGCGGTTGCTTTCCATGAAGAAGAGCCTAATACGCTTCATGTGGATAGTTCTGAGGAAGAGATTGAAAAACGCTTAGAGATGTTAAAACAGCTTTACCCAAATGCTCGCTATATAAACAATCATACCGGTTCGAAGTTTACTTCCGACTCAGCGGCAATGGATAAATTGATCCGAGTTATGAAACAAGAGGGGCTTCAATTTGTTGATAGCAGAACGATAGCCTCGAGTAAAGCACGTGAAGCTACGGCGAAATACGGAATGCGTTATATGACACGAGATGTATTTTTGGATGATCGAGACGGGGTTGCTAATATCAAAAAACAGATCAGAGAAGCGGTATCGAAAGCAAAACGTTACGGTACCATTATCGCCATTGGTCATCCGCGAGTCGATACGATCAGAGCATTAAGCGAATCGAAAGAGCTCCTACGTGAGGTGCAACTAGTCGGAATCGATCAAATCTGACAATTTGTCAGATATTTTAGTTATTGCTCTTATTTCGGTATGGTTATACATTCCTAAAATAGAGTTAACATGCACAACGAAATCTCTTTTAGTATTCCTGAACTCTCATCCATGAAACATTATCCTGAAAAACTCTATTATCGAGGTAATATCGAGTTACTGCGGCAACCTAAAATATCCATCGTCGGTACACGTCGCCCCAACCCCTATACACGTGCTATGACGTTTGAACTCTCGAAAAAACTTGCTCTATCGGGGATGGTAATCGTCAGCGGTGCCGCAGCAGGAGTTGATGCGATAGCGCATCAGGGTGCCGGTGCGGAAAATACGATTGCTGTTTTGCCCTGCGGTATCGATCTTCGCTATCCATCTGCTAATGCAGAGCTTATAAAGTCGATAGAGAGCCGTGGGTTGAGTATCAGTCAGTTTGAGTGCGGATTTGAAGCTAGAGAATGGAGTTTTGTCGTTCGTAATGAGGTTGTGGTGGCGTTAGGCGATCTACTCATCGTAACCGAAGCCGATCACGCCAGCGGTAGTATGCGGAGTGTGGAGTACGCACTCGCTATGGGGAAACCGATCTATGTGCTTCCGCACCGCATTAATGAGAGTGCCGCCACCCGCCAGCTGTTAGCGGAGGGGAAAGCGACAGCGATCGATGATATGGATCGCTTCGTTGCCTTTATATCTCAACAAGGGAGAAACAGTATCGAAGATACGCCGTTTATCGCTTATTGCCGAACGAATCCGATTTATGATGAGGCGGTGGTAAAATTTCCGAATGAGATTTTTGAAGCGGAATTAAGCGGCTTAATCGAAGTAAAAAATGGGAGAGTGTCCGTTCTATAAATACGGCTCTTAGTGTTGAGCCGTACTCTCATACCCGTAGTGTTTTACGAGGTAATTGACGATAACCTGTTGGTCTTCTTTGCCGATAGGGGCCTTGAACTCATTAACCATTTTTTGAACCGTTCCGTTCCAGTATGGGCGGCTTTTTTTACCTTGGTTGAGGATGTATCCCCATGAGTGACAGATGAGGCAGTATTGCTGTGCCACTTCATCATGATCCCCTTTTACCATCGGGTAATCGACGTAAGGCATTTCGATAGGCTTGTCCATTTGTGCGAAAAGTGTAGATACGCTAATCAAGCTAAGAAGTAATAATTTTTTCATGTTCGCACCTTAAACAATTTTCACAGAGACGTTATCGACGGCATTGTACTGGTATCCGCCGGCGTTCCATCCGATCTCATCCGGCATGGGTTGAATATTTCCGATACGGTTGATCGCGCGAGCCATAATCGTAAAGTCACCTTTGGTTTTGGTTTCCCATTCAAAGCTCCACGGACGGAATGCGAATTTTCCATGATCTTGCCCCAGTTTTGCCGCACTCCAGTTTTTACCCCCATCGAGAGAGATCATAACTTCTTTGATCCCTTTGCCCTGATCGAAGGCAACCCCTGAAATTTTGACTTTAGAGCCTTTTTTGATGAGTGTATTGGACGATGGATACCCGATGACTGATTTGACTTTCATGCTCGCGATCGGTTTGCGTTTGTACTCGAAATCGCTTCCCGATACGACACATTCACAATCGTTATCCGGTACGGTGTAGGCGACATCCATAAAGAAACTTTTGCGGTAAGTATCCATAACCATAATCTCACTGAGCATTTTAACCCAGCTATCCGAGAAGTGTCCCGGAATGACGAGACGAATCGGGAAACCGTTAAGATACGGAAGGTCTTCACCGTTCATGGCATATGCGACGATGATCTGATCTTGGAGTGCTTCTGAAATCTCCATTTCGCGGAAAAAGTCAGGTGTCTCGTCCATCGCCGGTTTTTCCAAACCGTTAAGCCCGACCCATGTCGCAGACTCTTTGACTCCGGCACGGTTTAGGATGTCTTTGAGTCGAACCCCTTTCCATACCGCACATCCCATCGCACCGTGATCCCATTGGACACCGTGTGTCGCTTGTCCTGTTACGGCATAGTATTTACGGCTGTTTCCGCCGCATTGCAAGACGGCAGTGATCTCTGCAGGTTCAAATTTGGATTTCAAATCATCGACGCTGAGAGAGAGTGGGGTATTGACAGAGCCTTTTACCTCCAAACGAAACTCATTTAAATCGATATGAGTCGGAATATCCGGAAGATGCCAACGGACAAAGAACTCATCATTTGGGGTGATCGCTTGGGTGAAGATCTCACGCCCTTTGGATGATTTCAGAAGCGGTGGGCGATCAGAGATCGTGACCATCGGCTTTTTTTCAGGGAAAGCGATAATGGGTGGAGTGTATTGGGGGATAGTGATAGGTTTTGCTGGATTCTCTTTTCCAAGGAGGGATGACGCCCCAAGGAGTAAGCCGGCACCTAAAAAATGTCTGCGGTTAAGATGTCTCATACGATCTGCCTTCGATTATATTATCACTATTTTATCATAATTGGAGATAATTTAAAGAATAAGTATGTGGTAATAAATAATATATAAGAAAAAAATTATTATAATAAATATTGTTAAATTAAATTATTATGCGAGCTGGAATATGAAAAAAACTGTAATTTTCTCTTATTTATCCGTGAGCATAAGTATATTTTTTGTCGGGTGCGGCACCCATTATCCAGCTCCTGAACCTGTAATTCAAGAAAATTATATTGCTTTGGAGACAGAGTCTGATCATAAAGTTTCAAATGATAATCTTCTACAGTCTACAACCACGAAAAATAAAATAAATGAAGTGTCTAAAAATATAAAAAGAACCGAACTGAAAAAAAATGAAAAACAAAAATATAATGACGAAAAAAATGAGGAAGATAAAGAGGTACCATCAGAAACTATAAAATCGGTTGGATCAAGTAATATTCCACTCTTGAAAGTTGGTCCAAAGGGGTGGACGGTAATGGATCTGAGCAGAGGATTTTCATCAGGTAGATTAAAAAAAGCGGATGTAATAGCGCGAATAAGAGAAGAAAAAATGCTCTATCGCGTATTTACGTATGATGAAATACAAAAATTGCTGAGTTATAAAATTCCCTATAAAGTCATCAATGCTATGATGTACACGGCTCAACAACCCCCAAAAACAGTGACCAATGAACCTGCACCGCAATTTCCTAAAATAAATTATTTGAGAAACTAACGTAGAATTAGAGGATTAGCATCGCATCACCGTATGAGAAAAAGCGGTAGTGTTCCTTTATTGCCTCTTGATAAATCCGATGGGTCTCTTCTATCCCGACGAACGAGGCGACGAGCATCAGCAGTGTCGATTGGGGAAGATGGAAGTTGGTGAGGAGATGGTTGATTCGCATCGGCGGGTTGTGCGGATGCAGAAAGAGGTTCGCTTCCCCTGAGACCTCTTGGGTACGGGCATGAAACTCAACCGTACGGGTAGAGGTCGTTCCGACACTCAAAAGAGGGATGTCGCTGTGGAGCAGCTCTTGGGCGGCGGTACTGATGTCAAAATACTCCGAGTGCATCGGATGATCGGTGATAATCTCAGCTTCGACGGGTTTGAACGTCCCTGATCCGACATGGAGGGTGACAAAAGCATGCGGATGGCGTGAACACACGGACTCAAACAACTCATCGGTAAAATGGAGCGATGCGGTGGGAGCGGCTACAGCCCCCTCATGGTGGGCGAAAACGCTTTGGTATTCCCGCTCATCTTCGGAGTTATCTTCACGTCCGAGATACGGAGGGAGTGGGATGTGACCGACTTGCTCCAAAATGGGGAGCAGTTCTTCAAATCGGATGAGGGTTTGGTTGAGATAAAAATTGACCTCTCGGGAGCCGTCATCGTGCAACGCCATTACACGGGCACTGAGATCCCCTTCGAAAAGCAAGAGGGTATCTATTTTCACTCTCCCTTTGATATAGACATTGATCGTATGGGCATCGTGGGGGCGGTTGATGAGCAGCTCGACGGCACCTCCGCTCTCTTTGTGACCATAAAGCCTAGCTTTGATAACTTTGGTATCGTTAAAAATAATCCCGCAGTTTTCGGGGAGAAACGATTCGAGTGCATCGAACCGCGCGTGGGTGATACTCTTATCGGCTCGGTTATAAACGAGGAGACGGGCATGGTCTCTGGGGTGGATCGGATGGGTAGCTATAAGCTCATCAGGGAGCTCATAGTGGTAACTGGAGGTGAGAAGGGGGTTGAGATCAGTCAATCGTCTCTTCTTCATCTTCTTCGATATACGGCTCCTCTTTAGGGGCAGGGTTTACAAGGCGGACGATCAAAATAGAGATACCGTAGAGGAGAATCAACGGAACCGCCATCATAATTTGGCTGAGAACGTCCGGCGGAGTGAGAATAGCGGCAATGATAAAAATAAGGACGATGGCATAGCGGAAAAAGTTGATCATCATCCGATCATCGATCAATCCCAAAAGAGCTAGAAAATAACAAAATACCGGAAGCTCAAACGCTAATCCGAATCCGAAAATGATTTTGGTGAAAAACTCGACGTATTCGCTGATATTGTACATCGGGACAAACGAAGCACTCCCGAATTCGATAAAAAATGCGAACCCTAAAGGGGTGACGAAATAGTAGGCAAACGCTCCTCCTGCGAGAAACATTACCGTCCCCCCTATGACGATAGGGACGATCATCTTTTTCTCATTGGCATAAAGACCCGGTGCGATAAAAAGCCATATTTGGGCAAGTATAACGGGGATCGCGGCGATGAGACCCGCAAAAAACGAGATTTTCATGGCAACAAAAAAGGCTTCAGAGAGCTCTTTGGTCACCAGCATCCCTTTGGCGGCTTTCGGGGAAATTTTGGCTACAGTTGTTAGCGCATCAATCAGCGGTTGGGTGATCCATCCGAGTATTGCATCGTGGAAGTTCCACATGACAATTGCCATTATTATGACAGTAGCAACGCTGATACCGAGCCGTTTTCGCAATTCGGCTAAGTGGGGTTTTAAATCATCAAACATCAGGCTTTCTCTTCTACGGGTTTAATCTCTTTTGGGGCAAAGGTAACGACTTCAGGTACTTTTGGAGCAGCAGGTGCCGAGGTAGTGATAGCGTTGAAGTCCAAATCATTTTTAATGACATTAAGCTCTGAACCTATCTCGGTAACATTGGTCATTCTCTCCAGCTCCGCACTTGCTTCGGTCAACTCTTTCTTGTAGTTCAGGGCGCTCTCTTTGAGTTCCGAGAATTTCATCTCTTCCTCGAGAGTCGCTTTGGCGGAGTTCACCGTCCCTTTCACGCTCCGGAAAAATTTGGCAATTTCGACCATGGTGGAGGGGAGCTTCTCCGGTCCTAAAAATAATACCGCAACGATAGCGATAAGAAAAATTTCACCTAAACCCATTCCAAACATTGTGTTATCCGATAAATCAAAATTTTATTAAGTGGAAATTCTATCCAAAGAAAGTTAAAACCCCTCTACTCTCAGAGCAATTTCATCCGCTAATAGAAAATTGTGATTAAAGTAACGACCGTTTTGATGCGTTAGTATCTTTTCTTTTACCAAAAGATCGGCTTGGCTTTTTTGTTTTGGAGTTAATAGCTCCTCTTCAACACCGACACAGCTGCGAAATCCTAAAAAAAGTTTTTCACTCAGGAGCGCATCACCCGTAATCTCCTCGATAGAGATTTCATTGGGGTGTTGAATATAGTATTCGACGCTGTTGCTGGGGTAATATCGTTCATTTTTTAAAAATCCGACGGCACCCGAGCCTAATCCGATGTAGGGTTTATGCTCCCAGTATCCGATGTTATGACGTGAGCGGTATTTTCCGAAATTGGAGATTTCGTAGTGTTCAAACCCGTGTGAGGTGATTGTTCGAAAAAGCCATTGGGTGAGTTCCAACTCCTCTTGTGCCATTTGCGGAGTTTTTTCAAACGCTGTCTCCTCTTCGATGGTGAGGGCATAGAGGCTGATATGATCTATCGGGAGGGTGAGTGCTTGGGTAATATCCGATTGCAGGAGCTCTTTGGTATCTCCGCGTACTCCGTAGATCAGATCGATACTGAGATGTTTATAGCCGATAGCCGCGGCGGTGCGGATCGCATCGAGCGCATGGCGGGTGTTGTGAGCACGCCCGAGGGATTTGAGTTTCTCATTATTAAAACTTTGCACGCCGAAACTGAGCCGATTGACCCCCAACTCAAACATCCCCTCCAGCCATGTCCTCGTTGCACTGTTGGGGTTGGCTTCGGAGGTGATCTCAGCGTTTTTGGCTAAATAAGGATCGATCATCTCAAAAATAGGGCGATAAAGAGAAGGCTCTACCGTAGAGGGAGTTCCTCCACCGATAAAGACGGTTTCGATAGGGTTTGTAGCACTTACATTAAAACGGATTATCTCTGTTTTGAGTTGAGCAAGGATAGCATTCATATACGCTTCGCGCAGTGAAAATTTATCGACATAAGAGTTAAACGCACAGTAAGAACATTTGCTATCGCAAAAAGGGATGTGAATATATAAAAGCATATTCGGATTATAGTATTTTTAATAGCGAATAGTTTACAATACCCATCCAAAATAGACTAAAAGATGGTGAATGACCGAAAAAAAGTTCTACCGACCGAATGTGGCGGCGATTATTGTCTCTCATGAGTATCCTGAGACCAAAGATGTTTTTATCGCTGAACGGAGTGATTTGGAAGGGGTATGGCAGTTTCCTCAAGGGGGGATTGATGAGGGAGAATCGAGCGAAGAGGCTCTGTTTCGTGAACTTGACGAAGAGATCGGTACTGCAAAGGTAGAGATCATCGCCGAGTATCCCGAATGGATCGCGTACGATTTTCCCTCCCATGTCGCAGCCAAAATGGCTCCCTACGCCGGACAGAAACAGCGCTATTATCTGGTACGTCTGAAAAAAGGGGCGAAGATCGATTTAGATACGAAGCATCCCGAATTCAAGGCGTATAAATTTGTCAATATTGATGAGCTGTTGAGTCATGTCGCCCATTTCAAAAAACCGGTTTACGAACAGGTAATTTCTCATTTTAGAACCAAGGGGTACTTGTAATGCTAATTGTCCAAAAATTCGGCGGAACCAGCGTCGGTGATTTGGAGCGAATCCAAAACGTCGCCAATCGCGTCTCGCAAACACTTAAAGAGGGGCATCAAGTTGTCGTTGTCGTATCGGCAATGAGCGGTGAGACGAACAAACTCATCGCGTATGCGGAACACTATACCCAAACTCCTGAACGCAGTGAAGTGGATATGCTTCTCAGCTCCGGCGAGCGGGTAACGGCGGCGTTGCTCTCCATCGCCCTCAATGCAATGGGGCACAGTGCGACCTCTATGAGCGGTCGTCGTGCGGGAATCGTGACCGATAGTATCCACACGAAAGCACGGATTGAGAGTATCGATCCTAGCGCGATGCATGCAGAACTTGCCGCGGGTAAAGTGGTGGTAGTCGCAGGATTCCAAGGGGTGAGCGAGAACGGTCAGGTTACCACGCTCGGACGCGGAGGCTCAGACCTCTCCGCCGTAGCGGTTGCCGGAGCGCTTAAAGCCGATTTGTGTGAGATTTATACCGATGTTGACGGTATTTATACGACCGATCCTCGTATCGAACCGAAAGCGAAAAAGATGGATCGTATCAGTTATGATGAGATGCTCGAACTCGCTTCTCTCGGAGCCAAAGTACTTCAAAACCGTTCAGTTGAACTTGCTAAAAAATTAAACGTTAACCTCGTAACCCGCTCCAGCTTTAGCGATGCGGAAGGGACACTTATTACAAAGGAAGAGAATATTATGGAACAACCACTTGTCAGCGGCATCGCACTCGATAAAAACCAAGCACGCGTATCCCTCAGCGGAGTGATCGATCGTCCGGGAATCGCTTCGGATATTTTTACCCGTTTGGCGGACAACAGCGTCAATATCGATATGATTATCCAAACCTCAGGACATGATGGCAAAACCAATCTCGATTTCACCGTCCCTAAAACGGAGTTGATCGATGCGAAAAAAGTGGTTGAAACCTTTATCGCCGAAGATGAGATCAGCGAAGCATCATACGATGAAAATATCTGTAAAGTCTCTATTGTCGGTGTCGGTATGAAATCGCATACGGGTGTTGCGGCAAAAGCGTTCCAAACGATGGCACATGAGAATATCAACATTATGATGATCTCTACGTCTGAGATCAAAGTTTCGATGGTAGTGGACGAAAAATACGCCGAATTGGCGGTTCGATCATTGCACAGCGCTTATTCGTTGGACAAGTAGTGCGTAAATTTGATCAATGGACATTAGAAGCCATCCGCTCCGAGGGGGCGTCGATGAGCTGGTTCGAAGAACAGCGCTTTGAGTGGACTCCTGCGCTTGCTAATGCCATGGATCAGATGATGGGGGGCAAAAGTCTTGTCCTCATTACCGATCATGATCGCAAATGGTTTGCCCATTATTTGACGTCATCTCTCAACAAACGGACTCAAGATCGTCCGATGATCCCTATCGTCTGTATCGACTCTCTCTATCCCCATTATGACCATATCAGCGGCGGTGAATCGATCGATATGATCGGCGATATGCTCGACATCGCGTTTAAAGGGGATTACTTTTTTTGGTATGTCGGGCGCGGTGATGATCGCCGAGCCGATATTGCCAAACGCAATGCCAACTCTCTGCTATGGATTATGGATGAGCGGTTCCAAAATGCACTCGTATTGCGCTCTCACGACCCTCTGATCGACATCAAACTTTTACAGCTTTATCGGCTGTTTGACAAAACACTCAGTGCGGTCTTGTTCGGGGAGATCAATGTTCGAGAATGAACGCGGAGGTATTCTCATTACGCACGAGATGGAAGAGCGAGCCAAAGAGATTGAAGAATCTCGACATCCTCTGCGGTGTGTTACCTTTATGCGGGACGATTTTAAAATCGAAGATGCCAAAGAGGTGATCTCCGAAGCCTATAAAAGCGAAGACAATACCAAAACACTGATTCTCGGAGCCAAAAGTTTTACCGTTCCGGCACAAAACGCCCTCCTTAAAATTCTCGAAGAGCCTCCTCGAAATATCGTTTTTATCCTCCTCGCCCCCAACAAAAGTACCTTTCTCCCAACGGTTCGTTCACGGCTCAGTTTGAAACAAGAGCATACCGAACGCCTTTACGAGACACTTCCCATCACGCTTAAACATCTCGATCTCTCAGGATTGTTCACCTTTGTCAAAGAGCATGACCGGCTCAAAAAGCACGAAGCCAAAGCACTGATTGAGCAGCTGATGCATCAAGCTATCCATGTCGAAAAGCTCCCCCTTAGTGCGGCACAGCTTGAGGGGTTCGATAAAGCGCTTCGGCTGATAGAGCTGAACAGCCGATTTCAAAGCGTCTTGGTAATGGTTTTGATGAATTTTCTCAAAGAGGTCAAACGTGGTCGTTGAGAAACTCTCCAATACTATCGATTTGCACCGTGAACTCAAATCTCTCGGTGTTGATAGCGGCGGAGTATCGATTTTGGAAGATAAAGGACAGCTGCATCTAATCCGCATCCGCGATTTGCATGTGGGTGCCGCCAATATTCTCAAACAAGACGCCCTCAGTATCGGTGCCGATCTTGCGGTCCCAAGAGGGACGGTGACGGCATCCTCTGCTCGTGTGGATGTCCTTTTGATCGCAACGGAGCGACAGCTGCAGACGTTAGCAAAAAAAGAGAAAGCACAGCCGTTCGGGCTCAAAGCACTCTCTGCGGAGTTGGAGAGTTTTTGCCATCATACGCGTGAGGAAAACATCTCCATTATGGGGATACTCAACGCGAACGATGACAGTTTCTATCATGCGAGCCGGTTCCAAGGGGTCAAAGCGATTGAACGGATCGAGACGATGATCGAAGAGGGTGCAGATATGATTGATCTCGGCGGCGTATCGAGCCGTCCGGGTTCGATAGCGGTGAGTGCGGAGGAAGAACTCTCTCGAGTCCGACCGATTATCGATGCGCTATACGAACAGCGCCTGTATGAGAAAACGACCCTCAGTCTGGACAGTTATGAACCTCTAGTGATTTGCTATGCACTTGAGAGAGGGTTCCGTATCGTCAACGATATTACGGGACTAGCCAACGATGAGGTGGCGCGCCTGTGCGGCAGTTACGGTGCGACGGCTGTTATTATGCATATGCAGGGGAAACCTGAAAATATGCAGGAAAATCCCTCTTATTCTTCAGTGATCGGTGATGTAGAACTCTTTTTCCGAGAGCGGATCGCCAAGGCAGAGTCATTCGGGATCAAAGAGATAATCTTGGATTGCGGTATCGGGTTTGGGAAACGATTGGACGATAATCTCTCGCTTATCACCCATCAGAGGCATTTTCTCCGATTGGGGAAAAAACTGCTCGTCGGTGCCAGCCGAAAATCGATGATCGATGCGATCTCTCCCTCCATGAGTGATGATCGCTTAGCGGGAACACTGGCGATTCATCTCAAAGCGATAGAAGAGGGTGCATCCATCGTGCGGGTTCATGATGTCAAAGAACATACCCAAGCGATCAAACTCTGGAAAGCGTTGAGAGGATAACATGGGTAATACGGTTGTAATCATTACCCTCTCGCTGTTGGTGCTTCTATCACCGTTCCTCTCCCGCGTCACCAAAGTTCCGGTGGTGGTAGTTGAGATATTACTGGGGAGTTTGGCCGCCTATTTTGGGTTATTGGTTGAAAATGATCTTTTTAAAATCATCGCGAAAGTGGGATTTTTATACCTGATGTTTTTGGCGGGGATGGAGGTCAATCTCAAAGCGTTCGGATTTGAAAAATCCTCCTTACTCCGTCGGACAATCCTCTATTTCGCGATGCTCTATGGGTGTTCTTTTACCCTCTATGTCTATTTTGATCTAAGCTCGGTCTATCTGGTGGCATTTCCGATTTTCTCACTCGGGATGCTGATGGCACTGGTCAAAGAGTACGGTAAAGATAAACCGTGGCTGGCATTGGCACTCAATATCGGGATTATCGGGGAATTGGTCAGTATTATGGCGCTGACGATCCTCAGCGGCGGGTTGGAGTATGGATTTAACCGAGAATTTGCGTTTGTATTGGGGGGATTGTTCCTCTTTTTGATCGGATTTGTCCTCTTTTTCCGAGGGATCAGGATCCTCTTTTGGTGGTATCCTACCCTCAAAACACTCATTATGCCGCACGAAGACAGCAAAGATCAGGATGTCCGTTTTTCGATGGCGCTTATGTTTATTATGATCGCCATGATGCTCTATCTGAAAATCGATGTGGTACTTGGGGCATTTTTGGCGGGGATGTTTATTGCCACCTATTTTAAACACAAAACAGAGCTTCCTGAGAAACTCTCCTCGTTCGGTTTCGGGTTTTTAGTCCCTATCTTTTTTATCCATGTCGGCTCTACCCTCGCACTCGATGCCTTTAGCGATGTTAAAATATTGAAACTGGCATTGTTTATTGCAAGTGCTATTATCGGTATCCGACTGTTGAGCTCTTTAGTAGCTTATGGTGGTTATCTTGGGTTGAAAAACACCATTTTGTTTTCGTTAAGCGACTCGATGCCGTTGACCTTTACGGTCGCTATTGCGACACTCGGATACGGTGCCAATGCCATTACACATGATGAATATTATGCGTTTATCGTAGCGAGTATGGGAAGCGGGATATTTTTGATGCTCTTGATTAAAATATTATATACGTTGTTTAACAAAAAATAAAGAGTTTGATACTGATTTTCAGTGAAAACAAGGTACAATCGACATAATATAAAATGGTAATTACAGGGATGTAGTTTTACCCGCAACGAGAAGGAGTCACGTGGATTTAACGGTTATTTTAGGGATACTGTTTGCGATTGCATCGATTTCTACTGGGGATCTTTTGGATGGTGGTAATCCTATCCATATTATCCACTTGGCTTCATTGATCGTTATTTTCCCGACAGCGATGTCAGCAGCGGCGGTTGCTACGGATGTTGAGTTCGTAAAAGGGGCTTTTAAAAATCTCGGTCCGATCGTGTTCAAAAAAAGTACTGTCGATTTGCATGCACGAATCAAAGAAATTATTGAATTATCAACCATGGCACGTCGTGACGGGCTTTTGTCATTGGAAGCGAAAGTGGCACAGATTGATAATGAGTTTTTGAAACAAGGGCTCAGTATGGCGGTTGACGGTAATGAAGTCGATACCATCGTTGAGACATTAGAGCTTGTGATCGAAGAGACAGAGCACTATTACCACGGATGCGGACACTACTGGATTCTAGCAGGGGAAACATCGCCCGTTATGGGTCTTATCGGAGCCGTTTTGGGTCTGATTTTGGCGTTGAAAAAATTGGATAATCCTGCGGAAATGGCGATGGGTATCGCCGGGGCGTTTACCGCTACCGTTACGGGGATTTTCTCATCTTACGTTCTTTTAGGACCGTGGGGAAGAAAGATGATTGCAAAATCACACCATATTGTTAAAGAACAAAAAATGATGCTTGAGGGTATCGTAGGGATCGTACATGGGGATAACCCGCGTACTCTCGAAGCGAAATTGCTCAATTTCCTCTCTCCGGCTGAAGAGAAACACAGTCAATTTAACTGATGAGTAACTAAATGGGTAAAAAACATAAGTGTAAGAAATGCCCAGAGTGTGAAGCAGGGGAGAAATGGGCGGTTCCCACTGCCGACTTTTTCAGTCTCTTGTTGGCACTCTTTATCGCACTCTTTGCGATTGCATCGGTTAATAAAGAAAAGATTCGGGCGTTAAAAGAAGAATTTGTCAAGATTTATGATTATGCTCCGGTTCCCGAAGCGGTTACTCCGGTTGTCAATATGGTGAGTGAAAATAAACCGACACCGGAAGCAACGGCAAATCCAGCCGGTGCCGCTCCGGTTGCTGAGGGGGGATCACTTTTGGTCGGTTCCCCTCCGCAGCCCGTCAATCAAACGGCGTCTGAAGCGATTAAAAAAATTCAACAAGAGCTTAAAAACGCTTCGATGGGCGTGGGACCGCTGGATCAAAGTATGGACGGTGTCCTTTTGAAGCTTCCTACGTCGGTACCGTTTAGAGGAGCGAATGCAACGATTGATAATGAAGAACTCCATTTGTTTCTTCGTCGTGTTACCGATATTATCAATACGCTTCCGCCAACAGTAGATATTTCGATTCGCGGATACACGGATAATTCACCGCTTCCAGCCGGAACTCCGTATAAAGATAATATCGAACTCTCTGCTAAAAGAGCCGAGACGGTTATGCGTGAACTTATTCGTAACGGTGTTGCACCTGAGCGCCTTTCTACTGCGGGATTTGGTTCGGCCAAGCCGGTAGCAGAGAACATCAACGAAGAGAACCGTGCCAAAAATAGACGGGTAGAATTTTATATGTATGTTTCTAACGATACTCCGCTCGATCAAGCAAAACAAAATAATATTTTGGATGCCCTGAGCAAACTTCAAAAATAAGATACAGATTACGTCAAATTGTCTGAGAAAAGTGGATAAGCGGGACTCGGCTTAATAGCCGAATACCATTTTGAGAATAAAGAAGAAAAATGCTGCCATTGCAGCAGCTGCGGGAAGGGTAATAACCCAAGCGAGTGCTATTGGCTTCATCAACGCCCAGTTAGCATCACGGTTGAGCATACCGATTCCGATAATAGCTCCAACAAGTATGTGGGTTGATGAGACAGGGATACCGAGAACCGTTGCCAAAAGAATAACTAGTGTCGCACCAAGTTCCGCCGCAAAGCCTGTCACCGGAAATATTTCGGTGATACGGCTTCCTACCGTATCGATAACCTCTTTACCGATAAACCATAATCCTGCTACTAAAGCAACACCGAAAGTTGCCATAGCAATAAAAGGGACAGGTGATTCGGCGTTGATTTGACCGGTTGCTAAAATATCGATGATTGCGGCGAACGGCCCGATAGCGTTTGCGATGTCATTTGCCCCGTGGCTGAATGCGAATGATGATGCCGTAAGGACTTGCAGCATACTAAATACGCGCATTGTTGCTTTATGCGGTGTATCCTTGTGCATCACTTTGATGATCGCATAGACGACACCGTACATAAGGGTTGACATAACCGCCAACAGCATATAGATCTGAGCATCATTTAGACCTAGATTTGCATGTTTTAGCCCTTTAAATAACAGCATGCCGGCAATCATAGCCGTACCGAATGCGGCAACAATAGGTGCATGGGTTCGCAATGCATAGAACGCATTTTGTTTTTTCTTGAGGCGGTTAAGCTCTTGGACTTGCTCTGTATGAGCATTTTTTTCTGCATCTGTTGCTGTAAGTGCATTGTGTGATGCATTAAGTGTCGAGATTTGGGTTTTGATGTCTTCGATATGGGCTTCGACTTGATCGTTATAATCTAGGATGTATTTTTTTAAATACCAGTAGATTCCATACGATGCCATACCGCCTAAAACAGGGGAGACAACCCAACTGATAGCAATTTTAGCCACTTGATCCCAGTGTACGAGACCAAAAACCGACTCTCCCACTTCCATCGTAGCGTATCCAAGGGCGATAGAGCCCCCTAGAATTCCTCCGACGATTGCATGAGTCGTTGATACTGGATACCCTTTGAATGTCGCGTATAGGAGCCATGTTCCGGCTGAGAGGAGTGAACCCATCATCACAAAAACGAGTAGCATCGGATCAAAATCCATTGCCGAAATATCGACAATCCCTTTTCGGATCGTGTTGGTCACTTCTGCGCCAGCAAGCATTGCTCCGCCAAGTTCAAAGATAGCGGCAATCATAAGCGCTTGTTTGACGGTGAGAGTTTTCGCACCGACACTTGTACCGAAAGAGTTTGCAACATCATTGCCACCGATGTTGAAAGCCATAAAAATCCCAAAAAGGGTAGCTAAGATAAAAAGGGTGTAGTTGTTTTCGAGGTAATTAAATCCCCAAATCATGAAAATAGCGGTCATTACAACAAACACACCGCCGAAAAAAAGGTTGTCTCGTGAGAACATGAAAGCTCCAAGTATAATATAACCCTAATTATATTACATAACAGCTACGAAAATATTACAAAATGGTTACAGATGATAAAGTAGGGTGATTTTCTCCCCCAAAAGGGGAAATGTTATGGAAGAAGGGTAGCTTTGATAATTTTTTGGACTTGGAGCGGTTTGTCGCCGCCTCGTTGACCGTTGGTTTGTACATTATTGAGTTTACCGAGCGTATCCATACCGCTGATGACGCGACCGAATATCGTGTGATACCCGTTGAGCCACGGGGTAGGTGCCGTAGTAATAAAAAATTGGCTTCCGTTGGTACGAGGCCCTGCATTTGCCATTGCCAAAACACCGGATTTATCAAATACGACCCCCGATT
>NZ_DASUIQ010000122.1:0-6245 GCF_036279695.1 Sulfuricurvum sp. | reverse complement strand
AATGTCAAAGAGTCGATCACGGCGCATGAAATTCTCAAAACGATGGCGATCAGCCGCATTGTTTTGGATAATGTCGCTAATCTCAAAGCCTACTGGGTCACTTCGACGGTGAATCTGGCACTCGTAGCCCAAGAGTTCGGGGCGAACGATCTGGACGGTACGATCGAGCGCGAGTCGATCAACTCCGCCGCCGGTGCCAAAAGTGCAAACGGGGTGAATCTTGAAGAGTTCGTTGCTCTGATAAAGAACAGCGGATTTGAACCAATTGAGCGTGATAGCTTGTATAATACAATCAAAGCATGGTAAGGAATTGTAATGATTTTAATGATTGATAACTATGACAGCTTTACCTATAATATCGTTCAGTATTGTTTGGAACTCGGCGCTGATTTAAAAATCATTCGTAATGATGAACTGAGTGTTGAAGAGATCGAAGCACTCCATCCTGAGAAGATTATCATCTCTCCGGGGCCGGCGACTCCCGATGATGCAGGGGTGACCCTCGAGGTCATTCACCATTTTGCCGATAAAGTACCTATTTTAGGGATATGTTTGGGGCATCAGAGTATTGCTCAGGCGTTTGGGGGACATGTCGTGCGGGCGAATCGTATGATGCACGGCAAGACATCAAAGATGGTACGTCAGGGAGAAACCCCTATTTTCCATAAACTTCCAGAGATGTTTACGGCGACCCGCTACCACTCGCTGATCGTCGAGCAGGAAAATCTCCCCGATGTGATTATCCCGACTGCCTACAGCGAAGACGATCATGAGATAATGGCGTTGGAGATCAAAGACAAACCGATTTACGGCGTTCAATTTCACCCCGAATCGATTATGAGTGAATTCGGACACGAGATCCTGAACAACTTTTTGAAACTATGAGAGAACGAGCCCTTTTTTTAGCACTCTTAGGGATTAATTTTTTAATTCTTGTTTTAGAGATCAAAGGGCTCTCTATCGGCTACAACGAAGCCAAAATACTTTATGCGCACAACCCCTCTTTACTAGGTTCCTTGATTACCTTTTCACTCCATCTTTTCGGACAAAACGATTATGCGCTCCGAATCCCGATGATTGTATTGCATCTCGTATCGGTCGTATTGCTGTACGAGATTTCCAAGCACTATTTGTCACGTCCGTATGATCGGCTGTGGCTTATCCTGATTTATGTACTGCTTCCCGGGGTGACCAGTGCGGCTTTGGTCGTCGATAATGCCGGTTTGGTTATCGCCTCTCTTTTTCTATTTGTTTATTTGCATCTGAACGCAGGTCGTTACGCTCTGATCGTCTTGCCGTTATTAGTTGTCATTGATCCGGCTTTTGCCTATCTCTTTTTTGCATTAATGTTATATGGGCTCTATCGTAAAGAGTATCTCTATAGTGTTCTTGGAGCCGTAGCGTTAAGCGTCTCCCTTTTTCTGTACGGTATTCATGTCGGGGGATTGCCGGAGAGTCGATTTTTAGATGTTTTAGGGGTGTATACCGCAATTTTTTCTCCGATTGTCTTTATCTATCTGTTTTATGTCCTCTATCGACGTATGATTGCCAAAGAGTGGGATTTGATTTGGATGATTTCAATGAGTGCGTTTATGATCTCACTGCTACTCTCCTTTCGTCAAAAAGTGGATATCCAAACATTTGCTCCGTTTTTGCTGTTGGCGTTACCTCTCGCCGCACAAACGTTTTTGCATACCTATCGTATTCGTTTGCGAGAATTTCGCAAACGGTACCGATTTCTCTTTTATTCTGCGTTTATTTTGTTGATACTCAATGCGTTAGCGGTCTTTTTTAATCACTATCTCTACCGTTTTATGAAAAATCCGACACATCATTTCTCCTATTCTATGCATGTTGCCAAAGAACTTGCACATCAATTACATTCCAACCGTATACGATGTGTTGATGCTCAGAATGAGAAATTGCAATTACGGCTCCGTTTTTACGGAATCACACACTGTGAAGATTACCGATTAGAGGATCATGCCCACTCAGAGAGCAAAAAAGTTACTATAAGTTACACTAAAAAACCGATATATGAGATATATGTTACAAAAGTAAACAAATAATCGATCTTGTTGTATCCAAAATAGCTCAGAAGCCATTCAAATTCTTCATAAGTGATATAATTTCTATCAAATAGATTTTCGAAGGAGTTGCAATGGCTCAAAGAGCGATTCGTGAATACGACGGTAAAGCAATTTTCTCTAAACATTGGGAAAAATACTTCAGTGGTTTTCATTACGGTTTCAAATCAGTATTGGTGACCAATGGGGATGAATTGCGTGCATGTGCGCAAAAACACGGTTTTGAATGGTTGAAACAAGAGGCTCTTGTTGCAAAGCCTGATATGTTGTTCGGTAAACGGGGTAAAAATGATCTAGTATTGTTTAGAACCAATAAACCGGGTGATGTCACCCTTGAAGAAGCCGCAAAATGGATTGATGAAAAAATCTCTCACGAAACAACGCTTCTTTCAGGACAACACGGGACATTGACCCATTTTATTGTTGAGCCGTTCACTCCGCACTCTCAAGACCAAGAGTACTATATCTCAGCAACGACAGTCGGTGAAGATGATGTTCTTTATCTATCGGCTGAGGGCGGTATGGAAGTTGAAGAGGGTTGGGAAGAGAAAGTTAACGAAGTTCATATCCCAATTACTATGGATGACGCGAACATCGCACATTTGATCCGTGCGAATGTCCCTGCGGGAATCCCTGCGGAAAACAAAGAGCGCTTTATCGCTTTTGCTGAGCAGTTTTACAAATTCTACCGCGATTTGAACTTTGCCTACCTTGAAATCAACCCGATTGTTATGATCGGTAACGATATGCATATCCTTGACTTGGTTGCACGTCTTGATGACACTGCAGGGTTTATGATGGGTGAATCATGGTGTGGTGCCGAATTCCCGACAGCGTTTGGTATGGAAGATCAATCTCCTGAAGAAAAAGCGATCGCAGAAGCGGACTCTAAATCGGGTGCTTCATTGAAACTTACTATCCTTAATCCGATGGGGCGCATCTGGACGATGGTTGCGGGTGGCGGTGCATCGGTTGTATATGCCGATACGATTGCAGACCTCTCCGGAAATGTTGCTGATCTTGCGAACTACGGTGAGTATTCAGGCGGACCGACTACCGGTGAGACTAAATTCTATGCCGATACGGTTTTGGATTTGATGACTCGCCATAAAGATCCGAAAGGACGCGATAAAATCCTTATCATCGGGGGTGCGATTGCAAACTTTACCGATGTTGCGAAAACCTTTACGGGAATTATCCAATCGTTTGAAACCTATGCAGACAAAATGAAAGCGGTCGGAACACGTATTTATGTACGCCGCGGCGGACCGAACTATGAAAAAGGTCTCAAAGATATTAAAGAAGCAGCAGACCGTTTGGGTCTCTATATCGAAGTTTATGGGCCGGAGACGCATGTCACTGACATCGTCCGTATGGCTTTAGAGAAATAAGGAGAGAATGATGGGTGCTTTATTTACCAAAGATACACAAGCAATTTTTTGGAACAACAACGCGAGCGCTATCCAACGTATGTTGGATTATGACTATGTCATCAATCGCGCGAAACCTTCGGTTGCAGCAATCGTTGCTCCGACTTCAGGAAACAAATTCGAGAAATTTTTCTATGGTCCCGATGAGATCATGGTTCCGGTTTTTCGTAACACGACCGAAGCGGCAGCCGCGTTTCCAAATGCAGACGTTCTTTTGAACTTCGGATCATTTCGTACGGCGTATGACGTTACGATGGAAGCGATCACGCTCAAAGGACAATTCAAAACCGTCATGGTTACCGCAGAAGGGATCCCTGAACGTCTTGCTCGTAAAATGAACCAAGCGGCTCGCGATGCGGGTGTCGTTGTTATCGGACCGGCAACGGTCGGCGGTATCGCTCCGGGCGGATTTAAAATCGCTAACGTCGGCGGAACGATCGAAAACATTATTAACTCTAAACTGCACCGTGCAGGTTCATGCGGACTCGTAACACGTTCAGGCGGTTTGTTCAATGAACTCTCTAACATCATCAGCATCAATGCCGACGGTATTGCAGAGGGTGTTGCAATCGGTGGAGACCGATTCGTAGGATCAGTATTTATTGACAACCTTCTTCGTATGGAGAGCAACCCTGAAGTTAAATATATGGTTCTTCTCGGCGAAGTAGGGGGGACTGAAGAGTACAAAGTGATCGAAGCGGTTAAATCAGGCAAGATCAAAAAACCGATCATTGCATGGTGTATCGGAACGATCGCAAAACATTTCAGCTCTGGTGTTCAATTCGGTCACGCGGGTGCTTCGGCAAATGCGGATGCAGAGACGGCAGCGGCTAAAAATGAGGCGATGGCGGCAGCAGGTATTTATGTTCCTGCAAGTTTTAACGATCTTCCTCAAAAAATTGCTGAAGTTTACGGAAAACTTCGTGCAGATGGAACCATTGGTGAAATCGTTGAACCGGCATTGCGTGAAGTACCGAAAGTACGTCGTAAAAAAGAGTTCATCTGTACGATCTCTGATGACCGTGGGGATGAAGCGACGTATGCGGGTTATCCGATCAGCTCGGTGGCAACACCTGAGACAGGTTTTGGAATCGGTGATGTTATTTCACTCCTTTGGTTCAAAAAACGTTACCCGAAATGGGCGACCGATTATCTTGAAACGGTTATCAAAACCGTTGCCGATCACGGTCCGGCTGTTTCGGGCGCACACAATGCAAAAGTTACCGCTCGTGCAGGGAAAGACGTTATCAGCTCATTGGTAACAGGATTGCTCACTATCGGACCACGTTTCGGCGGCGCGATCGATGATGCGGCAAAATATTTCAAATACGCGAACGATCGCGGTATGTCTCCGGCAGAGTTCATTGATTATATGAAAAAAGAGGGTAAAACGATTTCCGGTATCGGTCACCGTATCAAATCGGTTCGTAATCCGGACCTTCGTGTATCAGGACTCAAAAAATACGCGGCTGAGCACTTTCCGGCAACTCCGTTGCTTGATTTTGCTCTTGAAGTCGAAAAATTGACAACGTCTAAAAAAGATAACCTTATCTTGAACGTTGACGGTACGATCGGTATCTTGATGGTCGATATGTGGCGTGCTCTTGGTTACAGCGAAGACGAAATCGACGGCTTCATCGAAGCAGGTGCGTTGAACGCATTCTTCGTTGTCGGTCGTTCAATCGGATTTATCGGTCACATCTTGGATGAAAAACGTCTCGGTATGCCGATGTATCGCCACCCTACAGACGACATTCTCTACAACGTCGAACTCGCTGACGAAATTTAATTTCTCCGTATCCCCGCTTCTGTGGGGGTACCGCTTCTTTTTCCTCTATCTTTCCACTTTTTTGTTATAATCGTTTTTTGATGAATTTTGTTTTCTAAGGTCATACAATGAAACGTTTTGCTTTTACTCTGTTGGAATTGGTTTTTGTCATTATAGTAATGGGGATATTGGCAGTACTCGCTATGCCGAACTTTACAACCCAACCATTACAGCAAGCCGCTGAACAAATCGCAGGGCATATCCGTTATACGCAACATCTTGCTATGGTCAGTGATGATTTTAATGAAAGTGATGCAACATGGTGGCTAAGACGATGGCAAATACGGTTTTATGCATCCGGTACGCCACTGAACTATTATTATACGATTTTTTATGACAAAGATAAGAATAGAAATGTAAATCATGCTGTAGGAGACGTGGAAGTCGCAATTGATCCATTGACAAATAAAAAATTACATGAATCGGATGATAATGGCATCATGGATCTAACGGGAACACATGGAATTTCCAAAGTAGTTTCTTCATGTAGTACGAATGATGGTAGCTTGCTTTCCTCAAACCTAGGAGTATTTGCGTTTGATAAACTTGGGCGTCCCTATAATGGAATTTCGAATGCCGCGAGCCAATCACAGTATTTGTTAACACAAAACTGTACAATCAAGCTAGAACATACATCTGATGGTAATGCTACGATTACTGTCTTTCCCGAAACCGGTTATGTGGACATAAATTATACAAATCCGTGATAAAAAGTAATTCTTTTCAATTTCTTTTTCAAACCTCTTGACTTCTTTTGTATTTTCCCCTATAATTCCCGTCCACAAACGCTGATAGGCCTTGAGTTAAGGTTTAGAGTTTGAGTTTGAGATCATTGAAAACTAAGTAGGTTAGCGGTTCGAGACGATGTCTTCGAGACGTTGACCTTATGTCAACACAATA
>NZ_DASUIQ010000121.1:0-34740 GCF_036279695.1 Sulfuricurvum sp. | reverse complement strand
TGCAACACTTGCGTTTATCGGTATTATCATTCTTTCGATGGTGCTCGATGAGATCGGATTTTTCGAGTGGGCGGCACTCAAGATGGTTCGTCTCTCTCGTGGTAACGGAAATCTCATGTTTATCTACATGATGATTCTCGGAGCACTTGTTTCGGCTTTTTTCGCCAACGATGGTGCGGCATTGATCCTCACCCCGATCATTTTAGCAAAGATGAAATATCTCAAGCTCAATCCCGTTGCGATGTTCGCCTTTTTAATGGCGGGAGGATTTATCGGCGACAGTGCATCCAATCCTCTCGTAATCTCCAATCTCACGAACATCGTCACGGCAGGATATTTCCAAATCGGTTTTTGGGAATACGCACGGACAATGTTCCTCCCGAATCTCCTCAGTATCATCGCCTCGATCGTCGTATTGTGGCTCTTTTTTCGCAAAGAGATTCCGAGCCATATCGATGTCGAGAACCTCGCCACTCCGGAAAGTGCCATCAAAAACATGACGATGTTCCGCCTCAGCTGGTGGTTCTTGGGATTGCTCATGGTAGGATATTTTATCGGGGATGCGTATCATCTCCCTATCTCGGTATTCGCCCTCGGTGGAGCTTTGGTATTTCTCGCTATTGCGACCTACTTTAAAGCTACGAAACCGCTTCTCACGATCAAAGCGGCACCGTGGCAGGTGGTGTGGTTTAGTATCGGTCTTTACGTTGTGGTTTATGGTCTGAAAAACGGCGGATTGACGACGTATCTCGCAGGGATGATTATGGAGCTTCAGAGTATGGGGAACGTCTATGCCGTGATCGGAACGGGCTTTCTCTCCGCTATCCTCAGCTCGGTCATGAACAATATGCCGACCATTATGATTATGGACATCGCGATTGCCGAAGCGGGGAACAGCGCATTGGCGTATGCCAACATCATCGGATGTAACCTCGGACCTAAAATGACCCCGATCGGATCACTCGCAACTCTTCTTTGGCTTCATGTTTTGGCGCAAAAAGGGGTCAAAATCGGATGGGGCGAATATATGAAAGTAGGGTTGGTGATTACGCCACCGGTGTTGTTGGTGGCGTTGCTCGGGTTGATTTAACCCGAAATCACCCGATTTCTCCCTTGTTCTTTTGCCGTATATAGATGCTTGTCGCCTTGATTGACCAGCGTCGCAAATTTGTCGATATGTTCGCTGTTTTCGATCACGCCGATACTCGCCGTCACATGGATAATATGATCTTCATAGTTGATCGGTGTTGTTTCGATGGTGTGGCGTATCCGTTCGGCAATCGCTTGGGCTTCATGCAGATCGGTTTGCGGCAGTACAATCCCGAATTCCTCACCGCCGAGCCGTCCGACAATATCGTAATCTCGGGTTTGTTCCAAAAGAATACGGGCAACCGTTTCGATGACACGGTCACCGCATTCATGTCCGTAGGTGTCGTTGACGCGCTTAAAATAGTCAATATCGAGCATCATAAACGATATACCTTTGCTATGTTCCCAATGGCGATGCGATTCTTCGTACCATGTACGTCGGTTGAGAAGATTGGACAGGGAATCGAGTGACATCAATACATAGTTTTGGTAGGCATTGATATAGGCTTCCATACTTATCCGATGGTTTAAAATAACGAGGATAAAGACATAGCCTGCCAGCGGGATGGCAAAAAAGAGATAGATAAACAAATCATCAGCGCTTGAGCCGATCCATGACATCATAAAGGCGACAAATGCGATTTGGTACGCTTCCATGATGAGATAGATTCTTTTACTCAATAGTGGTGCGAGCATGATCGTAGGGACGAGATAAAACATCCAAGCCAAAGCCGCAAAAAAATAGCTGTTGCCATACAGCAGATAGGTAACGACCGTTGCACTAAATCCCATCGTACCGAAGATGGTAATCGCTTCAACCCGATGGTTTCGGAAATAGGAGAATGCCACGGCTACGACCACCATCACCGCAAAAAATGCGGTTGTGAGACGTCCGCCCAAAACATAAAAAAATTCACCTTTAGGGGCATGAATCTGATAATCGAACGGAATGTAGATCAGTGAGAGTACGACACCGATATAGCTGAATAATAAGAAGTTTTTGTAGATTCGTTGTGCATAGTACTCTTCGTACGACTCGAAGCGGATAAGGCGGTTGATCGGGACAAGGGGATGGTACATTGCTACTCCATGAAAAGCTCTCTTCTCATAGAGTACGACAAATTATGTTATCAAAGTCTTAAAAATTATGAGTAAAATATGAATCAGAAATTGAATTTGAACCCAAACGACACTGTTTCGTTGTTCGTTTCGCTGTCAGGTTCATAGTACCCACCCACAGAATTTGATTTATCGATATTCCAAAACTCATAATTATAGGCGATGAATGTACTGAGTGCTTGATTGATTTTAAGTTCAAACGGAACTGTGATTTTATACCCGTAGACATTGTTTAGATTATAGGTATAGCCATGCCAATTTTCATACATCTGAGCACTAAACGCTTTTCGATACGAAGCATCCGCACCGATTGTCATAATTGATGACATACGGTAGTGAAGACCGATCCCCACATTGTAATAGCCCCAGTCATAAAGCTCGTCGTATCCTAATTGACGGAGCCATCGACGGTACCCGACTCCAATCGTTACGGGCATTTCCCACCCACCGCGCGGATCACGTGCCGTTGATTTGTACCCGAAATTATAATCGGATACCTCGTTTGTCGTAATCCCTTTGTATGAGCCGTAAGGGTCACCCGAATCGATCAAACTTCCGACATAATCGGTATTTCCATTGGCATAAGAAGCACTGAAATACAGCCCCTCATAACGGGGTTCCATTGTAACACTTAGCCCCGAGACTTTGCCGAAATCGGCTCTTTCCGTATCGAGTAGGCTACCACTGCTATCGGTTTCGGCATAGTCAAATTTTGTCGCATCCGCGCTTACTGATAGAGAGTAATTGGAAGCGAATAGAGAGGATGTACCTAATAGGGTAATAAGAAAAATAGATCGATTTAACACACGATGACCTTATGATTTTTGGGTATTGTAACTCTAAATTGTTAATATCCTAAAACAGTTCATCCCTGAATCGTGGTGATAGCGGAGGCGAAAGCCGTGTTTTTTGAGGATGGAATGGGTGATGTAAAGCCCTAAACCCAGCCCAGTCATAGAACTTTCATAGGTTCGATTGAATGGTTTATCAAAGCTCTGATTCTCTTGGGGGAGAGGATCTGCGAGATTGCATATCTCAACACTATGGCTCAATATCAGGATGCTCGGTTTAGTATCGGAGTATTTGAGGGCGTTATCGAGGAGGTTTTTTAGAGCAATCGCAAACAGTTCAAAATCGACCTTGATGATGAGTCCGGTCTCTTCCCCTTTGATGTCAAAATTCTCTTTGGAACAGAGCAATATATCGCACGCATGATCGAGCAGATCGACGAAGCGATACTCACGGAGGTTGAGTTCCCACTCACCGCTGCTAAATCGCTCCATCGTCGAAAACTCTCCCAATAGATAGTTCATACGATTAAAGATTCGCTTTAGCCGCTCTTGGTCTTCGGACGTATCCAAACAATCGGCGGTGAGAGAGCCTTTCATAATAGGTGTTTTGAGCTCATGGAGGATATTGCGCAAAAAGAGGGCGCGTGATTCTTTCATAGCGGCGATTTTCTCTAACGCGTGGTTGAACTCATGGGTGATTTGGGATATTTCGTCTTTTCCCTCTATCGGTACATTGAGCTGGGTATCCCCCTCTTGAAAATTGATAATGGCATTTTTTAGACGATGCAGTGGCGATAGTTTTTTAAGAAGGAAAGCGAAAAAGGCTAATATGAGCAAATCAATAGCGATAAAAACGATCCAAATCGGGAGCAAAGCGGGTGATTTTAGGGTAATTGAGAGCGGAGGAGGTGGCGGTGGAGGCGGTGGCATAAACATTGGATTTGGTTGATGTTCAAGCAATGTACGATCATGCAGTACAAAATGCAATCGATGGTGCTGTTGGACTTCATATTCTCTGGCAAAATGTTCCAAAGCAATCCAAAAAAGTCCATTAATCAGGATAAAAATAAGGACGAAAAATAGAGTTATTAGGCTCAAAATTGAGTGTTTATTGATTGACAAATTTATATCCTAGCCCTCGTACCGAGATAATATAACGGGGATTTTTGGGATCATCGCCGATTTTTTGTCGGATTCGACCCATGATGACATCGATGCTTTTGAGACTGCTTTCGTATTTTATTGAGCCGATGTTCATCAAAAGCTCTTCGCGTGAGATAGCGTATCGGTCTTTTTTGATCATGTAGGAGACAATATCGTATTCTGCAGGGGTCAGTTTCAACACAGTTCCGTGACGCGATATTTCGTGCCGTTCTTCATCAACTTCAAATGGGGATGATTTTTTCGGCAGGGTGGGCTGTAGGCGCCGCAAAATCGCATCGATACGAAAAATAAGCTCTTGCGGATCATACGGCTTGGGTAGATAATCATCCGCACCGCGCGAGAATCCCATCATTTTATCCCGTATATCAGAGCGTGCCGAGGAGATAATGATCGGGATCTGGCTCTCTTGGCGAATCAGACGGCATATCTCCATCCCGTCCATCTGAGGTAGTGAGAGATCGAGTACCAGCAGATCAAAGGTATTGGTTTGGAAAAGACTCAGCCCCTCCAACGGCGTTAGTGCGACGGTTACGTCAATATCATCTTTGTAGAGGCGTGCTTTTAGGAGCTCTGCCAGTTCGACATCGTCTTCGATCATTAAAACATGTATCATTTTTCGATTATATCGGCGGGATAGTAAATAAAAAGTAACATGCCCGCTAGGGGCATGAAGCATCACGCACTAATGCTGATGAGGGAGGTAGAAGAACTCGTTGTGCTGTTATTACTGCTGTAATACGAGAGAAGTTTTTGAAGCCATTCGTTTTGAATATCATTTGAGACTGTTGAGGAAGCCGATGAGGTAGTACCGGTACCGGTTTGCGATGTTGTATCGGTCGATTTCTTCTCAAACAGCGCGCTCAATTCTTCTTGAGAGATTGAACCGTCTTGGTTCGTATCCAATGCCGAAAATATCTCACTCAATGATGAGCTGCTTGAGCTATCTGAGGAAGATGAAGAGTCACTCGGCGGAGGCGGTGGAGGCATTCCCCCCGGCGGTGGCGGCGGCATTCCGCCATCTTGACCTTGCGGAGGTTCAGGCGGCTTCATATTTTTGAGGGCCGCTATCAGCTCTTCTGTACTCATACTGCCGCTGCTGTCGGTATCGAGGGTTGAAAAAATATCGCTTGCAGAGCTACTGTCGGATGAAGCAGCGGAGAATTCACTCGAACTCACTGAGCCGTTACCGTCCGTATCCAAAGTTGTCAGCAATTGTGTCGCGATCTCTTCAAAACTCGGTCTTGAGCTTTGCGATGTAGAAGAGGTAGAAGAAGTGTTGTATGACGCATACGAATTGTAATTCGAGCTTATTGTCATGGGAGACTCCTTGTCAGGTGTAGCAAGAAAAAATCTTACTCGACCAAAATCATAAAGCTCCTATAGTAACTAATGGGTAACATTGACCCTAAATTTAGCGATCTTTTATAACGTCAAAATCAGCAGGGATTACAGGTTTGAATCGGCTAGCTTCGATCGGTTTGTTTTGGGATGGGTTACTGAAAAGGATAGTGACTCGGTTATCGTATCCGTCGGTATAATTGATCGCACTCAAAATATCATTTTTAAAGATGATATTGTAGGCTTGCCCTTTAACGGTAGCGGTGTACTTATCTTCACCCACTTGTTTGGCTTTTTGGACGATTTGCAAAAAGTCAATGTCGTTATCGAGGCTGCGGAGGGTCACTTGTTCGATTTGAGGCTCAATTACCGTAATCTTTTGAGCATTGATAAAAACGCTTTTTTGGATCGGTTTTTGATATACCCAGAGAGCGTTTTGCGGTTTGCTAGCCCACAGTTCTCCGGAATAGATAATTTTTTTGCCGTTAGCATCAATAATAGTTTGTATAAATTTGCCGTTAAACGAATTGATCTCTTTTGGAGATGCGTAGAGGCTAAGGGCTAACGCAAACAGAAAGGGTAAAAAACGCACATAAAATCCTTTGAATATTTGATTATGACATTGTACCCAATGCTCATTTACCAAAACAATAGTTTTCGTATGCTAAAATCACCAACTTTTTCAATACTGTTCATAATGAAGGCTTTTAATGCTCCAAACGTTCCTCGGCAAAATTTTCGGTACTAAAAACGATCATGAAATCAAAAAATATACCAAACGGGTACACCAAATCAACACGCGTGAAGCCCATTTCTCTGCTCTAAGCGACAGTGAACTTCAAGCGGCATTTAATACACTTAAAGAGCAAGTGCAAACTAATACGAAAACGTTGGATGAGGTTTTGGTCGATTCGTTTGCCATTACCCGTGAAGCGTCTAAACGTGTTTTAGGGATGCGCCATTTTGATGTACAGCTCATCGGGGGTATGGTACTGCATGAAGGACGTATCGCCGAAATGAAAACAGGGGAGGGGAAAACCCTCGTTGCTACGTTGGCGGTTGTACTCAATGCCATGAGCGGCAAAGGGGTTCACGTCGTAACGGTCAATGACTATCTTGCATCTCGTGACGGAACTCAAATGTCGGAGCTGTATGCTTTTTTAGGCTATTCGACGGGGATATTGGTCGAAGAGGGGTATAACCCAGCCAACAAACGTGCACAATACGCCTGCGACATCACCTACGGTACGAACAATGAATTCGGGTTCGATTACCTTCGCGACAACATGACTTACTCACGTGAGCAAATGGTTCAGCGCGGTCACTCCTACGTTATCGTCGATGAGGTTGACTCCATTTTGATCGATGAAGCACGTACACCGCTCATTATCTCAGGACCGACGAATCGTACATTGGAGAACTATACGCGCGCCGATGCGGTTGCCAAAGCGATGATCAAAGAGGATCATTTCAGTGTGGACGAAAAAGATCGTTTGATTCTCATCACCGAAGAGGGGATCGGTCGTGCCGAAGAACTTTTCGGCGTCGATAATCTTTATAGTATTGAAAATTCGGGACTTTCGCACCACCTTGACCAAGCACTCAAAGCAAACTATATTTTTGAACGTGATGTGGACTATGTCATCCAAGAGGGTCAAATCGTGATCGTCGATGAGTTTACCGGACGTCTCAGCGAAGGGCGCCGCTACTCCGAGGGGCTTCATCAGGCACTCGAAGCCAAAGAGGGGGTTATCATCAAAGAAGAGACCCAAACCCTTGCCGATATTACCTATCAAAACTACTTCCGCATGTACGGCAAAATCGGCGGTATGACGGGGACGGCGCAAACAGAAGCGACCGAATTCGCACAGATTTATAATCTCGACGTTATTTCGATTCCGACGAATGTTCCTGTCATTCGTCAAGATTTGAACGATTTGATCTATAAAACGGAAGCAGAGAAATTTGCCGCCGTCATTATCAAGGTCAAAGAACTTCATGCCGCAGGGCAGCCGGTATTGATCGGTACCGCCTCGATCGAAAAATCGGAAAAACTCCATGCCCTAATCAAAGCGGAGAAAATACCTCACACCGTACTCAATGCGAAAAACCATGCGCAAGAGGGTGAGATTATCAAAAACGCGGGTGCCAAGGGGGCGATTACGATCGCGACCAACATGGCGGGACGCGGTGTTGACATCAAAGTGAGCGATGAGATTAAAGCGCTCGGAGGTCTTTATATCCTAGGAACCGAGCGGCACGAAAACCGTCGTATCGACAATCAGCTTCGCGGACGTGCAGGGCGACAGGGTGATCCGGGAACCAGCCAATTTTATCTCTCTCTCGAAGACAACCTCTTACGTATTTTCGGTTCGGATAAAATCAAATCGATTATGGAACGTTTAGGGGTAGAAGACGGCGAGTATATCGAATCGGCAATGGTAACCCGTGCGGTCGAAAAAGCACAGAAAAAAGTCGAAAATATGCACTTCGAAGGGCGTAAAAATATCGTTGAATACGATGATGTTGCCAACGAACAGCGTAAAATCGTTTATAAATTCCGTGGTGAATTACTCGATCCGACCTACAACGTTGCCGATAAAATCGATCTTATCCGAAGCGAGTATGTTGATCGAACGTTGGCATTCTGCGGTATTTTTGAGGGGATTAGCGAAGAGGAGATCGATCTTGAGCGTCTGGTATTGACGATCAAAGAAGAGATGAATGCCGACATCGATATATCATTGTTCAGCGATAAATCGTTTACGACGATTCATGATACGATGCTTTCAACACTCAAAGATCAGTACGATCAGAAAATGTCGGTTGTTGATGAGAAAGTACGCAGTGAAATCGAGCGTGAAATTTATCTCAAAACCCTCGATACAGCATGGCGTGAACACCTCTATCAAATTGACAGCATGAAAACGGGTATCCGTCTTCGTGCTTATAACCAAAAAGATCCGTTGGTCGAGTACAAAAAAGAGAGTTATAACCTCTTTAGCGAATTGGTTGAGACGATCAAATACGATACGATCAAAACGCTCCATATTATCCGCTTTAAAGTAGAGAGTGCCGAAGAAGAAGCCGAAGCATTCGCCCGTCAGATGGAGTTGGAAAAACGCCAAGAGGCGATGCGTATGAGCCTCAATCACCAAGAACACGATCATGATGAGAAAAAAATTGCACGAAACGACGATTGTCCGTGCGGAAGCGGTTTGAAATACAAAAACTGCTGTGGAAAATCGGGACCTAAAAAAGGGGTATTTGCCTCTTGAATATCGTCTCCTATCTTGTCAAACGGTTTTTGCGTTTTGACAAGGATCAACCTTTTATCTTCCTCTCCGCACTCCTCGCATTTTCCGGAATCGCGTTAGGGGTTATGGTACTCATCATCGCGATGGCACTGATGAACGGATTTGACAATGAGTTCAAGAAAAAACTCACCGTCATGAACTATCCCCTCACGATTCAGCCGAAATTTTATGCTACCTGTGACAGCGCGTTGGTGGAAGAACTTCGTACAAAATTCCCTGATTTAGCATTTAGCCCCTATGTCAGTTCGGCAGTTTTATCCCGTAACGGCGATCAGATGGAGGGGGGCTACCTGTTCGGAGTTGATTTCGCTCAGGAAGCCAAAGTCAACCGCATTGTGGCGGAAGGGCTAAAAGCGGGAGTACCGAATAAATTTGAAGTGATGGTGGGGCAAACGCTAAAAGAACAGTTTGCTCTGAGCGACGGGGAAAAATTAACGTATATTTTTACCCAGATGGAACCGGGCGGATTAGCGCTCACCCCTAAAATCAAACGTTTCGGAGTCGTATCGACGTTTAACTCTGGGCTCAGTGCGTATGATAAAGGGTTCTCGTATACGCCGATCGATTCATTACAACGTATTTTGGGTATCCCTGAAAACTTGTACGACGGAATCCATGTCCACTCCCCAAACCCTGAGGTCGATATTAAACGACTCGCCGCTGTCTTGCCCGATACGGTTGCTGTTCGCGGATGGTGGGAAGATAACGGCAACTTTTTTGCCGCCCTTAAAATGGAGAAAATGTCGCTCTTTATCGTTTTGATGCTGATTATCCTCATCGCCGCGATCAATATCATCTCGTCGCTTTTGATGACAGTCATGAATCGTCGCAGTGAGATCGCACTGTTGATTTCGCTAGGGGCTTCGAAGCAAGAGGTCAAAAAAACCTTTTTGATCCTCGGTGTTGTGATCGGAGTATTGGGGATTACGACGGGGGCTATTTTAGGATTTTTGGGGATGTGGATATTGGGAACATTCGATATTATCTCTCTTCCTGCCGATGTTTATCCCACTTCAACGCTTCCGCTTGATTTGAGTGTTATCGATTTCTTCTCTATTATACTCGGTGCGTTTGTGATTGTGTTGCTCTCTGCGTGGTATCCCGCTAAAAAAGCGTCTGAAGTTGACGTATTGACAGTTCTTAGAAACGAATGAATTTCTCCCGCCATTCCGTACTCGATACTGAATCCAGCCTGGGGATAGATCCCCGATCAAGTCGGGGATGGCGAAACTAAGTATGAATAGTTTAATTTAAAAAAGTTGTGAGTGTGTACCGATTCTAAGCAGTTCCAGTGTATCAGAGTCGATTCGATAAATGACCAATAAATCTCCACTAATGTGAAATTCATTAGTATCTGCCCAGTTACCTATAAGCGGATGGTCTCGCGCTTCTAACGGTAAATCTTCACCGTTTAACAAAAGCGAAATAAACATAAAAAGTTTGGCGGTATTGGTCGGATTGAGTTGAGCATTTTTGAGTTCTTTGACAAACGATTTGTGAATCGCGATGTCACGCATCAATTTCCTTTTTTAGATCCTCAAATGAAATTTTTGTCATATTGACACCTGAGCGTGCATCGATGATCGCTTGTTTCGTCTCTTCATTAGGGATTTTGATTTGAAACGGTATTCCTCTTTCTAATACGGTTTGAGCTAAAAAGATATTGAACGCGTCACTTAAACCCATTCCGTATTGTTTGAATACTTCTTGCGCTTTATCTTTAATAACTGCATCCAAATAGACGTTGGTTCTGATTTTGTGAGCTGTTGCTGTCATTACAAACCCTTTTAATGTAAACTTTAGATTATTCTAACACACATTGTGTGTCATGTCAAGTCGTTGTTGCGTAGAAGAATAAGGTTAGATGCGATAGTAGGTGTGAGTGATGCTACAGCTATGAAAATAGCTGTAGACTAAGCCTTAATGTCAAGGTTTTGACCAAGACCGGTAAGTTCTGCACCTGAAACGGTAGGAGCGGGCGATGCACTCTCTAAAACTTTCATTACTCCCTGACCCTGTATTTCCATTGCTTTTTTCATCGCATACAGTTCGGGACCCATTCCAAGATTACTATTGATTGAATCCATTAGTGACACCTCCTCTAAAGGATCAAATATATATCGGTATAGAATTAAATTTATGTAATGTCAAGAAAGTGTCAATAACATCTCCGTGAACTATTGACACCTTTATCCTAATATTTGAGCATCAAAAGTTTAGGAGGCTGGATATGAAATACCTAGCATTTGCATTACTCTTCTCAACGTCGCTGATGGCGGCATCCCCCGAAGTGGTTCAGTATATGAATGAACTTTCCAAAACGGCAAAAGCTGAAAATAGCTCATTCAGCGGATTTGACGCGGCGAGAGGTAAAGAGATTTTTACCTCGACCCATACGGGTAAACAAGGCAAACCGATGGCATGTAGCTCGTGTCATACCACTAATCTCGCCAACGCCGGTAAAAACTCTCTGACGGGAAAAGTGATCGATCCGCTCTCTCCACGTGCTAATCCACAGCGTCTTACCAGTACCAAAGAGGTTACGAAATGGCTCAAACGCAATTTTATGGATGTGTATGCCCGTGAGGGAAGTGCACAAGAAAAAGGTGATGTTCTCACCTATATCATGAAAAATTAATCTAAAGGATACCCGATGACAAAAGTATTAAACCTGAGCATAGCCGCTCTCTTATTAGCCGGCGGAGTGTATCTATATGCGGATGACGATGAACACGAAGAGCATGAGCACAAGCGTTCTGCCGTTGCAAAACCGATGACTCCGCAAGAAAAATCAACCGTTGCGTTGTACACCAAAGAGTGCGGTGCGTGCCATTTTGCCTATCAGCCGGAGTTTTTGCCTAAAAGTTCGTGGGACAAAACGATGAAGACGTTGGATAGTCATTTCGGAACCGATGCCACGCTCGATCCTGCTGATCACAAAACCATTCAAAATTATTTGGCATCCCATGCGTCCCGATATGATCGTATGACCGGAATGGGGGGAGCAATAGCGATCCGTATTTCTGAAACCCCTAATTTCAAACATGAACACCGCGAAATTCCTAAAAAGATGGTGACACAAGCGGATGTTAAAAGTTTTGCCAACTGTGCGGCGTGTCATACCAAAGCCGCCAGCGGAAGCTACCGCGAACGTGAAGTTCGTATCCCAAATTACGGCAGTTGGGAATAAACACTAGGAGTTTATGATGAAACGCTTATATGTTTGGACACTTCCTACGAGGGTGTTTCACTGGCTGTTTGTAGCCTTGATACTCGGTGCATGGATTACAACGCAAGAAGATCGATGGTTAAATACCCATGCCGCGATCGGGAGTGCTATCGGTGTGTTGGTACTCTTTCGGATTGTGTGGGGGATAATGGGACCGAAATATTCCCGTTTTGGTGACTTTAATCTCTCTCTTGTCGCATTGAGGGAGTACCTTTTGTCGCTATTGAATCCATCACGCCGCTATATCGGACATAATCCGGCGGCAAGCTATGTGATGGTTGCGATGCTAATAACGGTAGTTCTTGCCGTTTTAAGCGGCACGCTAGCCTATGGAATAGCGGAAAATAGAGGTGTGTTGGCATTTCTGCACTCAGGACTTTTTCAAAATATGGAAGTATTTGAAGAGATTCACGAGTTTTTCGTCAATCTCTTATGGATTTTGATCGCGGCACATGTGGGTGGAGTGTTGGTGGATCGGCTTTTGCACAAAGAGGACCGAACACTCACCTCTATCATCGACGGACATAAGAATATGGAGGGGGAGAGCGTCGTTTTATCGTGGTACCAAAAAATACTCGCTGCTTTTGGTATCGGCGGTGCTATTGCACTTCTCATCTATGCTCTGAGTATACCGAATAACCCTATTGTCGCGGGGTACAATCAAAAGGTTGATTACGCAAAAATCAACCCCGTTTTTGTCAATGAATGCGGTTCGTGTCATACCCTCTATCCCCCTACGCTCCTAGCGAAGGAGGGGTGGAGTGTGTTGATGGGGGATTTATCGAACCATTTCGGCGATGATGCGTCGCTAGATCCTGCGGATGAGCAATCCATACGTGAGTATCTTTTGGCACATTCGGTAGAAACATCCACTCAGGAAATGTCGTTCAAAATGGCGCAATCGCTCGAAAAACGCGATATGATAGCAATAACACAAACCCCGTTTTGGAAAAAAAGACACCGTCATATTTCGGAAGAGATTTTTAAAAGTGACAAGGTTAAAAGTCGTGCAAACTGCAAAGCCTGCCATAGCGATGTAGAGCAGGGGACAATCGAAGATAGCGCGATTAAAGCGCTCTAAGTGAGGTTATAATGAAGTGGATTATAGTGTTGGCAATGTTCCTCTCCCTCTGCGCGTACGGAGATGACGATCATCATCGATTTCCGATGGATCTGCATGATTTGGGACTGACAAAGCAACAACACAGAGTAGTCGAAGAGGCGATGAAAGAGTATCAATATTCAAACCGCCGATACCATCACCAAAGAGAAAAAGATCAAGATGCACTCAATGCACTGTTTTTAAGTCCGTCATTTGATTCGGAATCTTTTCGAGCAAAAAGTTTGGAGAGGGAGAAAGCGTCGATAGAGATTCGGGCACGATTGCTTGAGCGGCTCCATAGTATTTTAACTCCTGAACAAAAACGTCGATACGTCCACCATCTGGAGGAGTGGGACAGTGACTAGAAAAGTGCTTTTGATCGAAGACGATCTCCCTCTCCAAGAGCTAATAAGCTCTTTTTTAACATCGTATGACTTTGAGACCACTGCGTACGCCGATCCTAAAGCCGCGTTAGCGTGTCTGTTGGAAACGAAAGAGCACTTTGACATTGTCGTTTTGGATTTGATGTTACCGGGGATGGACGGGTTTGATGTTGCTAAAATGATCAAAAGCCACCTCGACATTCCGATCATTATCTCCTCCGCACGAACCGACATCGGCAACAAAATCTACGGATACGATTTGGGTGCCGATGATTATCTCGATAAACCGTATGAACCTCGCGAGTTGGTGCTTCGTATTGAAGCGGTACTGCGCCGATACAGTCGAAAAAACGAGCTGGTTGTATCGGACTTTACGATTGATGAATCGAATAAATCACTCATGATGGAGGGGTATCCGATCGATTTAACACGGATCGAATTCGATATATTTCTCCTGTTGCTCAAACATCGCGGTAAAAATCTCTCCCGCGATCAGATCATCGGCTCTTTGGGGCTTGGTGATGAGACAAAACACCGCACTATCGATATGCACATCAGTAATATCCGTCTCAAAATCGGCGATGATGCCAAAGAACCCCGCTATATCAAATCGGTGTGGGGCATCGGCTACAAGTTTATGGGTTAATGCATGTCTATTTTTACTAAAATCACCTTTTTATTTCTCATCAGTTTGACCCTTATGGTGGGTATCGGGTATAAGATCGATACGATCAATACCGAAAAATACGAAGCTATTGTTCTACAAAAATACCTTTTGGACGGTCGTAAGATATTCAGATGGATGGCGACATCAACCGCTGATGAGCTAGAGGATGAATTTCGGACGCTGAATTTGGTGAAAATCGCTCCCGTAACACCCAAAAAAGTCCTTATGCGTCAGTCGCATACGTTTGGTTTGATTGAGATTTTCAAAGATGAAAGGAGCGAATATATCCTCCACATCCGATATATCGATGATGATATTTTTCTTCGTGACACAACACTTCAAGAGGTGCTTCATGAGGGGTGGATACTCAATGCCTTGGTAGTTGCCGATATGGTTGTTTTGGCGGTGATATTTGTTCTGATTTTACGTATGTTATCCCCTTTGAACTCGATTACGGGGAGTATGCGCCGTTTTGCCCTCGGAGAGTATCACAGCCGAAGCACCATCACCTCTCACGATGAGATAGGGGAGGTGGCACGAAGCTATAACGATATGGCGCAAACCATCGAGAATATGATCCTCTCACGTGAAGAGTTGCTTCGTGATGTCGGGCATGAACTGCGAACCCCCATCGCGCGTGGGATGTTTGCCCTAGAAGAGGTTGCGGAGTCAAGCGCACGTGAGACCCTTAAGCACTCGTTCAAAGAGCTCGATCAGCTGACACGTGAACTTTTGGAGATTGAAAAGCTCCAGTCTACCGATACGATGCAATCAACGCCGTTCACTGCTGAGACACTCGTTATGGAAGCACTTTCTAAGCTTTATATCGATGATGAGTCAAAGATATTGGTTAATATTAATAATAATTACACCTTGAGCGGAGATTTGCACTATCTATCGTTAGCACTTAAAAATCTCCTTGATAACGCGTTGAAATACGCAGAGCAATTTCCCATTATTTTGGAGGTTTCATCGAATCGAATCAGTGTGTACAATCACGGAAAACCGCTCGAAAAAGAGTTCACCTATTTTCTCACCCCCTTTACCCGTCAGGAACGCTCACGCACCTCAGAGGGGTTTGGTCTGGGGCTGAATATCGTTAGTAAAATCGTATCAAAACACGGCTATACGCTGAGTTATGAGTACAAAGAGGGAAAACATTGTTTTTCCATCCTCACCGAACACAAAAATTAAATTGAAAAGAGACCTATGACACCTTACATCGCTATGCTTATCCCCGCTATCGTTGCTTCATTTGGCGGTCTGTTGGCCGTATATTGGAACCCTTCACACCAAACGCGCAGTTTGATTCAGCATTTTGCCGCAGGGGTCGTATTGGCGGCACTGGCCGTTGAAGTATTGCCTGAGATCTCTCGTGAGCACGCTCCGGCATGGGTTCTAATCACTTCGTTTACTATTGGCGGGATATTGATGTATATCATGAAACTCTGGAGTATGCGGCTGGAAGCAAAAACGGAGCATTTAGGTGATAATGCTTTTAACTATGGGCTTATTGCGGCGACGTTTATTGATGTTGCGGTGGATGGTTTTATCATCGGTGCAGGATTTGCCGCAGGAGGAAATACGGGTCTGATTTTAGCCCTTGGGTTATCGGTCGAATTGCTGTTTTTGGGACTATCTTTGGTATCCAATACGATTCACGGGTGGCGCGTCGTGTTTATGAGCGTTGCGCTCGCTGTGGTGGTTTTAGGGTGTAGTGTATTGGGTAATTATCTCTTATCGGGTGCTTCATCAAGTACCATCAGCGCTATGCTGGCTTTCGGTGTAGCGGCATTGCTCTATCTCGTGACCGATGAGCTTTTGGTAGAGGCACACACGATAGAGGAAAAACCCTCATCGACCCTTTGGCTCTTCGCGGGATTTTTGGTGTTTTGGAGTATTCAGCTTTTTAGCGGGGAGTAAGCGATCCGCTATCTTTTTTCTTTTTTATCATCCATCATCCATAAAAACGGATAGACGACGGTTCGTTTGAGAATATTAAACGGTGCCGTGACGATCTCTTTTGCGATGGCCGTATCGATTTTCGGATCATCGAGTTTTCCGCTGAGGGTGAGAGTGGTGGAGAGTGAGCCGTCATCACCGAGGAGAATATAACCGACCATCGGTACTTTTCCCAGAGATGAACCCAAATCGGTTTTGAGGTTCAGGGTGCCATCAAGCTGGTTGGTATTTAAATCAGCTCTCCCGTTCCCCATGATTTTCATCTCGGGCGAATTTAGGGTGAAATTATCGACCGAAACCATACCGTTTTTATAGGAAAAATGGGCATATCCCTCATCGAGCGGCAGCCCTTTGGCATTATAGTTAGGGAGTGAAAAGGTAGCCAGTGAGGGGACGGTATTGATAAATGCCAAAACATTGTTGAGGACTTTATAGTCTTTCAAAATGGTGTTTTCCACTCGCATTAGCCCGCTAAAGGAATCGGTTTTCCCTTTGGCTTGGAATGAGAAATTACCTCCGCTAAAGTCGCTCAGAGCAAACAGATGATCCATAAATTTGTCGTTAAATCCTTCCCCCTCAATCGAAAAAAGATCATTGCGTATTTTGAGGTTCGCTGTTCCTCCCATGTGTTGTAATGAGGCGTCGAAGTTATTCTCATGCAATGTCGCGTTCAAGGTATCCGTGAGTATCTGACGCCCTTTCATGAGGTAAAGATACGAATGGGTAGCATAGATACGGACTGGGGCAGATGCGTCTGATTGGGTGCTGAGATCACCGTCTTCTTTGTATGCCGAGAGAAATTTAAACAAGACAGGGAGATTAAGTCCCGTATTATTGGCGCGGATGTAGATGTTATCGGGCGTTTGATTGATCGTTAAACGATCATTGACCCGTATCGTGGAGGTATCGTTTTGGTGTGATCCGCTAAATCGGTAATGCGATATCGGCGTCTCATTGATCAACATCAGAGGATAGAGATAGTCTATTTCTCCGTTGAAGTGGTAGCGAGAACTCTCCCCCAAGTAGTAAATATTCAAAAAGCCGTTATTGATGTTGTATTTGCGTAGTATCGGAGATTTTTTGGAGAGGAGTGAAATATTCTCCAGAGCGATTTTCCACCCTTTTGGGATAGTCAAGAAATGGGCTTTTAACGATGGGGCATTGATACTTAGCGCATCATCTTTAGCGGCAACCGTCAGTTCAAGCGATTCTTTTCGATCTATGATCGGAACCATTTTTGGAGAGAGGGGAACCATATTCTCTAAACGGATTACCCCTTTGTCGTCACTAAGGTTATATGAACCGCTGAAACTCCCTTTAAAAAGGTCACCTAGTACCGTTTCGATCTCATCAAAGCTTATTTGATTCTCTCGAAATACAGCATCAAACGGGGAAATTAGAAGAGGAAGCTGGTGTATCGACCATGCCGAAATAGTGGCAACATTTAATCTTGCAGTATCATCGGCATAACGGATATTCAAATCAAAGGGGCTTTGGTGCAGTTCCATTTCACCGTATTTAAACTCATTCAGCCTTACTTTTGCTTCCGTGTTTTTTTTGATACCGTCGAAGGTGGCGCTTATGGTCCCTTTTGCGTTATTAGAGACTGAAAACGGGACAGATTCGATGGCTGTGTAAGAGCGTCGGTAATCAAACGGAGCGGTGAACGCATCAAGGGTCAGTTTTTCGCCTAAAAAGTTCCATTGAGACGGTTCCACATTCAATGAATCCCCATTAGGTTCTATAATATAGGAGACATGAAGCGGCATTTTGGGATCGAAAAGGGTTAGTTTCCCTTTTGCAGGAGAGAGTTCGTAAGCATCGATAGAGACTTCCCCTTTTTCGGTAAATGCATCGTATTTTCCCCTTACACGGGCGTGGGCGACATTGTCACCGTAATGGGCAACAAAATCGTTAAACGTAACTTGGTAGCGATCGATTTTTACGACACCGCCTTCGGTTCTCAGTGGAATCTGATCCAGAAGAATATCCGATGGGGAAGGTGAAAAACTCCCTTTGGCAACGGTATCAAAATCGTGAAGATTGACCGAGAGGTTTAAATCAACACTGCAATCGCCGCTGATTTGTTTGATCGGCAGCCGTATTTCATAGAAGTTCAAAAGGGCTAGAATCGGATCATTGAGCTTGGCATGGCGAGTACGAATAAAGGCATTTAGCGTCGTGTGCTCGGAGGCAAAATCGATATTCAGATAGCTTTGCTCGGTCGGAAGAGAATAAAAAGTACCGTTTTTAGGGAGGATATAGAGTTTTCCACCCACAAAGCGCAAATCAATCCGAGGGGAATAAATAGGCTCAAATCCGGTTGCAAACGTATATTCTCCCGAAGTGAGCGTAGCATCGGCTACAAGGGATGTGATCAACTCTCTAGGCGTATCGTAATGGAATGATCCGCTAAGATGATTGAGCTGTATGGAAGAGGCTTTGGCATACTCGAGTATCCACGGTTTGATTTCCGGATCAAGATTTAGAAATTCGATCAACGGTTTGATCGTTGTGAAAGGACTTGTCGCATGGGCGCTCAATCTGAGTGTATCGGTATCTCCTAAAAAGGTGAGGGTAAGACGAGGTGTTTGGGGGAGAACAAGGTCGACATTGCCTCTAAATCGCTGTTTGGTCAAGTCCAGATCCATACGAACGGAAAGATTGCCCTCTTTGATTTTAGAGGAGGGGAGGTTAAAATGAAACGCCGTAGCATTTATATCGAATGTTCCCGAATATCGGCTTGCATTCGATTCACTGAAGGTAAATACACCCGTTTGGTTCTTTTGATAGTGCAAGGAGGCACTAAGTTTTTTATATTGAATAATATCTATATGGATCGAATCGACCCAACCCTCAACCCATCGGATGATTTTCGGGAGCTTGGAGAGTGGTTTTAGCGTCGTGGGAGTACCGTCGCTTTTGAGATTGGATAAATCTAATTTTGATGCTTTTATATGGAGGGCATTGTCCCATTTTAGGTATAATTTCTCAATTTTGACCCCGCTCAATGTGAGCCGGTCAATCTCAAATCCCTCTAGCAAAGCGATAAATATGAAAAAGCCAAGAAAAAAAGTGAAAAGTAAAAAAAGCAGAATACTCTTATGGGTATTAGGAATTATCTTGGTGATAATCGTGTCTTTCATAACTTACCTGCTCACTAGCGTTACATCACCAAAAATCGTTTATATACCGCAAGGTTCCGTCTTTAAAAGTATATCACACCTCCAAAGCGAAGGGGTAAATGTTCACAAAATAGATGCTTTTATTTTACGCTTTTTAGGACAGCCTCAGCAGGGTTGGATTGATGTAAAAGAGGTCAAAATGTCACGTATAGAGTATTTATATACACTTACAACGGCAAAAGCGGTAAGCAAATCGCTGACATTGATCCCCGGTGAGACAACTGAGATGTTTTTACGACAGGTTTCGGAAGAACTTTCATTGGATCTTACTAAATTACATCATTCCTATGAGAAGCACGCACGCTTGAGTGAGGGGAACTTCGTCCCAGAAACCTACAGTATCCCTAATGAATTCAGTGAAGAACAATTGATCGTTCATCTATTGAACGAATCCGATAAAAAGATGCGTATTTTGGCTCAGAGTTATAATATGGAGCCAGAGAGCCCTAAGTGGTTACAAATTGTAACAAAGGCTTCTGTAATACAAAAAGAAGCCGCATCGGTAACAGATATGCCGTATGTTAGCTCCGTGATCGACAACCGTATCAAAAAAGGGATGAGACTCCAAATGGACGGTACACTAAATTACGGTGAATACTCTCATCAAAAGGTGACGGCTAATCGTATACGAACCGATAGAACTCCCTATAATACGTATAAAAACAAAGGTTTGCCTACATCGCCCATATGTAATGTTTCGAAAGAGGCTATCGATGCCGCTATCAACCCGAAAGCTACGGATTACCTCTATTTCGTCCGCGGGAAAAATGGTGAGCATGTCTATAGTAGTTACTTTTCTACACACCACCAAAACATAGTAAATGCTACCAAATGAAACATTTTGGCAACTTTTCACCTCTTGAGATGTTACAAAGTGAAAAAATGTCGGGCGTAAGTGTTATGATGCTTGCATAAAAAAAATAACAGGAGAACCTGATGGCAAAAATCATTTGGTCAGTAATTGATGAAGCACCGGCATTAGCGACTTATTCGCTACTTCCTATCGTAAATGCATTCACACAAGCCGCAGGCGTTGAAGTTGTAACAAGTGATATTTCACTTGCAGGTCGCGTTATCGCTACATTTCCGGAGCGTATGAGCGACGCTCAACGTATCCCTGATAATCTTGCACAGTTGGGTGTTATTGCAACGCAGCCTGATGGTAACATCATTAAACTCCCAAATATTTCGGCTTCAATCCCACAGTTAAAAGCGTGTATTGAAGAGCTTCAATCTCAAGGGTATGACCTACCTGCGTACCCTGAAGAACCTAAAACGGAAGAAGAAAAAGAGATTCATGCACGTTACGCAACGTGTTTGGGTTCTGCGGTTAATCCGGTACTTCGCGAAGGGAACTCTGATCGCCGTGCTGCGGTTGCGGTTAAAAACTTTGCAAAGAAAAATCCTCATAAACTTCGTGCATGGGATGAGGGTTCAAAAACTCGCGTTGCTTACATGAACAGCGGCGATTTTTACGCTAATGAGCAATCAGTTACTAAAAAAGGTGACGGCAAAGTGGTTATCGCTTTGAACGGCAAAACTCTTAAAGAGATCAATGCGGTTGATAAAGAGGTACTTGACGGTACATTCTTGAGTGCAAAAGCATTGCGTTCATTTTATGCCGATGCGATTACAGAAGCAAAAGAGAAAAATATCCTTTGGTCGATCCACCTCAAAGCAACGATGATGAAAGTATCCGATCCGATCATGTTCGGTCATGCGGTATCGGTGTTTTTCAAAGATGTATTTGAAAAATACGCGGCAGAGTTCAAAGAGATCGGTGTAAACCCGAACCTCGGGCTTGGTGATTTGTACAAAAAATTGGCAAAATTGCCATCAGATAAAAAAGCGGAGATCGAAGCGGCTATTATGGCGGTTTATCCGACTCAACCGGCTATGGCGATGGTTGATTCTGACAAAGGAATCACCAATCTTCACGCGTCAAACGACGTGATCATCGATGCTTCATTGCCGGTTGTGGTACGTGACGGCGGTAAAATGTGGAATCCTGAGGGAAAAGTACAACAATGTATCGTTACGATTCCGGATCGCTGCTATGCCACAATGTACTCTGAAATCATCGAAGATTGTAAGAAAAACGGACAATTTGATGTAACCACAATGGGTTCTGTTTCTAACGTCGGTTTGATGGCTCAAAAAGCGGAAGAGTACGGCTCTCATCCGACAACGTTTGAATTAGCGGAAGACGGTGTCGTAACCGTTAGCGATGATAGCGGCGTATTGATGAACTTCAACGTCGAAAAAGGGGACATCTGGCGTATGTCGAGAGCAAAAGATGTACCGATCAAAGACTGGGTACGTCTTGCGGTTGAGCGTGCAGAGATCGAAAACGTTCCGGTTGTATTCTGGTTGGATGAAAACCGTGCGCACGATGCTGAGATTATCAAAAAAGTAAACGCATATCTCCCTGAGTTTAACAAAGGTGGAATTGAGTACCATATCATGGCACCGGAAAAAGCGATGGCGTTCTCATTGAAACGTGTGCGTGCGGGACAAAATACTATCTCTGCAACCGGTAACGTTCTTCGTGACTATTTGACGGACTTGTTCCCGATTTTGGAACTTGGAACATCGGCTAAAATGCTCTCGATCGTTCCGTTGCTTGCAGGCGGCGGATTGTTTGAAACAGGTGCCGGCGGATCAGCTCCGAAACACGTTGATCAATTCATCAATGAAGGGCACCTTCGCTGGGATTCATTGGGTGAGTTTTTGGCGCTTGCAGAGTCACTACGTCACATCAATAAAACAAAAAATGATCCTAAGTTGACTGCACTTACCGCGGCTCTTGATGAAGCGAATGCAGCGTATTTGGATAACTCAAAAGAACCGTCACGTAAAGCGGGTGAGCCGGATAACAAAGCGAGTCACTTTTTCTTGGCACAATATTGGGCAAAAGCGTTGGCTGAGCAAACACTTGACTCTGAACTTGCTTCAAAATTCGCCAAGGTAGCTGCGGCGTTGGTCGAAAATGAAGCTAAAATCATGGAAGAACTTCTATCCGTAGAAGGAAAAGCTCAAGACATCGGTGGTTACTACCATCCGAACACTGAAAAAGTAACGGCAGCAATGCGCCCGAGTGCGACATTGAACGCTATTATTTCTTCAATCTAAATGTTTCCGGCTTTTGCCGGAATCGTTTTTTATCTGTAGAGTTGCTCTATAGATAAAAGACGATTAAATCGTCTTTGATTTCTCTTGAGAGAAATATTGATATGTCACAAGGAGCAGATAAATGATAAACGGAAAACGTGTCGGAATCGTAGGGGCAGGGAATGTCGGATCAACGATTGCCTACTCGCTGGCAATGCTCGGCTCATGTCATGAGATCATTTTACGTGACAACAAAATCGAGATCGCAAAAGGTAAAGCCCTCGATATGTCTCAAGCTGCCGCAGCGGTACGTAGTCACTCTACTGTAAAAGTCGCTGAGACGATGGCCGATTTGACCGATTGTGATGTGGTCGTCATTACTGCCGGAAGCCCGCGTCTTCCAGGAATGAGCCGTGATGATTTACTCATGATTAACGCCAAAGTGACCCGTGAAGTAATCGAGGGGGTCGCTAAATACTCACCGAATGCCATCGTTATTATGGTCTCTAATCCACTTGATGCGATGACCTATGTTGCATTGCGCGAAAGCGGTTTCGACCGCAGTCGTGTTATCGGTATGGCGGGCGTTTTGGACAGTGCCCGTATGGCGGCATTTATCCAAGAAAAACTCGGATACGGCGGCGGACAAATCCGTGCATCGGTTATGGGCGGACACGGTGATGATATGGTTCCGTTGCCGCGCTATTCGACGGTAGCGGGGGTTCCGCTCTCCGATGTATTGACCCATGCAGAGATCGATGAGATCGTACAACGTACTCGAAAAGGGGGCGCGGAGATCGTTGCTCTTCTTCAAACGGGATCAGCCTATTATGCACCGGCAAAAGCGACGGCAATCATGGTCGAAGCGATTTTAAAAGATACCAAACAGATCCATGCGTGTGCCGTTTATCTCGAAGGCGAATACGGTTTTAGCGATGTTGTCAGCGGTGTTCCGGTTATGCTCGGTGCAAACGGTGCAGAGAAAATCATCGAAGTGACACTTGATGAGACAGAAAAAGCGATGTTTGCCGCATCGTGCAAATCGGTTCAAGGGCTAATCGATACGTTGAATGCCAATAAATTTTTTGAAGGAGCCAAATAATGAGTTTTCGCATCGAAAAAGATACGATGGGTGAAGTTCGTGTACCGAATGATACGTACTGGGGGGCACAAACACAGCGTTCACTAGAGAACTTCCAAATCGGTGAAGAGAAAATGCCGTACGAAATTACCCGTGCGTTTTCGTATTTGAAAAAAGCGGTTGCATTGGTTAACTGCGATCTAGGTATGCTCTCTAAAGAGAAAGCGGATGCGATTGCTCAAGCTGCGGATGAAATGCTCTCAGGCAAGCTCGATGCGCACTATCCGCTTGTCGTATGGCAAACGGGTTCTGGTACCCAGTCCAACATGAACAACAACGAAGTGTTGGCTAGTCGTGCAACCGAGATTCTCGGCGGTGATTTCAGAACTCAAAAATTGGTTCACCCGAATGATGACGTTAACAAATCGCAAAGCTCGAACGATACCTATCCGACGGCGTTGCATGTAGCCGCGGTTATCGCGGTTGAGACACGTCTTCTTCCTGCAATCGATCATTTGCGCAAAACATTGATTGCTAAAAGCGAAGCGTTCAGCGACATCGTCAAAATCGGCCGTACTCATCTCCAAGACGCTACCCCGTTGACACTCGGTCAAGAGATCAGCGGTTGGGTTGAGATGCTCAACAAATGTGAGAAAATGGCAAAAGATTCTCTCGAATCGGTTCGCGAACTAGCCCTCGGCGGTACAGCGGTCGGAACGGGATTAAATGCTCACCCTGAATTAGGATCACGCGTAGCGGCGAAATTGAGTGAACTTACGGGTCATCAATTTGTTACCGCTCCGAACAAATTTCACGCATTGACGTCTCATGACGCCCTTGTATTCGCTCACGGAGCGTTAAAAGCACTTGCGGCAGATATGATGAAAATCGCGAATGATGTTCGTTGGTTGGCATCAGGTCCTCGTTGCGGTATCGGTGAGATCACGATCCCTGAAAACGAGCCGGGTTCATCGATCATGCCGGGTAAAGTCAACCCGACTCAAAGCGAAGCGGTAACGATGGTTGCTTGTCAGGTTATGGGTAACGATACGTGTATCGGTTTTGCGGCAAGCCAAGGGAACTTCGAGCTTAACGTATTCAAACCGGTAATCGCCTATAACTTCTTGCAATCGGTTCGTTTACTCGCAGATTCTATCGTTTCGTTCAACGATAACTGTGCGGTAGGGATCGAGCCGGTACGCGATCAAATCGATGCGTATTTGAATAACTCGTTGATGTTGGTAACGGCTCTTAACCCGTACATCGGATATGAAAATGCGGCTAAAATCGCCAAAACAGCACACAAAGAGAACTCAACACTGAAAGAGACCGCTATTAAACTGGGTCTCTTAACGGCCGAAGAGTTCGATAAATACGTCATCCCTGAAGAGATGACAAGACCGATAGCGTAAACTTATAACAGGAGGAATGGATGAATATTCACGAATATCAAGCAAAAGAATTATTCAAAAAGTATAATGTACCGACACTTCGCGGACATATTGCATTTACACCCGATGAGGCGGTAAAAGCGGCTCAAGAGCTCGGCGGAAATATTTGGGTTGTTAAAGCTCAAATCCATGCGGGCGGACGCGGTTTAGGCGGTGGTGTTAAACTCGCTAAATCAACTTCTGAAGTACGTGAAATGGCGGCTCAAATCTTGGGTATGCAACTAGTAACACACCAAACTGGACCTGAGGGTAAACTTGTTCAAAAAGTGTATATCGAAGAGGGTGCCGACATCAAGAAAGAGTACTATCTCGGTCTCTTGCTTGACCGTGCATTAGAGATGCCGATCATGATGGCTTCTACTGAGGGCGGTATGGCGATTGAAGATGTTGCCCACAATACACCTGAAAAAATTATCAAAGTCTCTATCGATCCGTTGACCGGTTTCCAAAGTTTCCACGGTCGTAAATTGGCGTTCGGTTTGGGTCTTCCGGTGGAAGAGATCAATACGTTTATCAAATTTGCATCTGCCCTTTACAAAGTCTATATGGATCACGATGCAGAGATGATCGAGATCAATCCGTTGGTCAAAACGGGCGACGGTAAATTCTTGGCACTCGATGCAAAAATGGGCTTTGACAACAATGCGTTGTACCGCCAATCCCAAGTGAACGAAATGCGCGATTTGAGCGAAGAAGAACCGACTGAGATCGAAGCGGGCAAATTCGGACTCAGCTATATCAAACTTGACGGTGATGTCGGTTGTATGGTAAACGGTGCGGGGTTAGCGATGGGTACGATGGATACCATCAACTATGAGGGCGGTAAACCGGCTAACTTCCTTGACGTCGGCGGCTCAGCAAGTGCTGAAACCGTTGCAAAAGGGTTTGATATTATCCTCAAAGATCCAAATGTTAAAGCGATTTTTGTCAATATCTTCGGTGGAATCGTCCGTTGTGACCGTGTTGCAAACGGTATTATCGAAGCAACAAAAATCACCAACGTTAACGTTCCGGTTATCGTACGTCTTGATGGAACAAACGCTATTGAAGCGGCAGAAATTTTAAATAATGCCGGTATCGCGAATATCGTAGCGGCAACCGATCTTGCAGACGGTGCACGCAAAGCCGTTGCAGCAGCTAAGGGAGAGTAATTAATGTCTATTTTGGTTAATAAAGATACAAAAGTTATCGTTCAAGGTTTCACAGGTAAAGAGGGGACGTTCCATGCAGAGCAATGTATGGCGTACGGCACCAAAATCGTCGGCGGTGTAACACCGGGCAAAGGCGGACAAGAGCACCTCGGTCAGCCGGTATTCAATACCGTTGATGAGGCGGTACGTGCTACGGGCGCAACCGTTTCTATGATCTTCGTTCCGCCGGCTTTCGTTTCCGATGCGGTTATGGAAGCGGCAGATGCAGGTATCGATCTTGCGGTTATCATTACCGAAGGCGCACCCGTAAAAGATATGATGTACGCTAAAGCATACGCGGTTAAGAAAAATATGAAAACCATCGGGCCGAACTGTCCGGGGATCATTACCGCTGATGAGTGCAAAATCGGGATTATGCCGGGCTTCATTTTCAAAAAAGGACATGTCGGTTTGATCTCTAAATCGGGTACGTTGACGTATGAGTCTGCGAACCAAGTCGTTAAAGAGGGATATGGTATCACGACAGCGGTCGGTATCGGCGGTGACCCGATCATCGGGTTGAGCTACAAACAACTCCTTCCGATGTTCGAAGCGGATCCTGAGACACATGCGATCGTTATGATCGGTGAGATCGGCGGAGACTTGGAGATCCAAGCGGCAGCTTATATCAAAGAACACATCACCAAACCGGTCGTTGCGTTCATCGCAGGACAAACGGCTCCTGCGGGCAAACGTATGGGGCACGCCGGAGCTATCATCTCAGGCGGCGCAGGGACTGCGGCTGAAAAAATGGCAGCTCTCGAAGCAGCGGGCGTACGCGTTGTCGTCTCTCCGGCTGACATAGGTAAAGCACTTGCCGAAGTGATGAAAAAATAATGATTACCGTCTTTGAGGTAGCCAATATTCGATGCGGAGGATGCTCCAATACGATAACGAAGGCACTCAATGAGGCGGGATTTAAAGAGGTCAGTGTTGATCTCTCGTGCGAGCCTCGTAAAGTAACGGCAGATATTGCCGACGATGCGCAATTAGCACATTTTAAAGCGGTATTAAGAAATCTCGGTTATCCTCTGGTCGGTGACGAAGAGGGGACAATTGATAACGCCGCTCTCAAGCTCAAGAGTTTTGTCTCTTGTGCAATTGGTAAGTTTACACCCGTAAATGAATCCGAAAAACTTTAATTTTGTGAGGAGTACAGATGTTTAAAACGATTAATCCAGGTAACACCCCGGTATGGGTCAATACCGATAACTGTAAAGCATGTGATATATGTGTATCCGTATGCCCATCAGGTGTACTCGGTATGCGTTACGAGCGTACATCGACTTTGGGTGCAATGATCTCAGTCGATCACCCTGAAGCGTGCATCGGTTGTTGCGAATGTGAACTTTCATGCCCTGACTTCGCAATTTATGTTGCGGACAAAGCGGACTATAAATTTGCCAAATTGACCGATGAATCAAAAGCGCGTCAAGCGGCTGTCATCGCGAATAAATACATGTCTTTAGACCAAGCAGGAGTGAAATAATGGCAAGAGAAGTAATTTCTACAGGTAACGAATTAGCCGCACACGCGGCATTTGATGCCGGATGTATGTTTTTCGGCGGATACCCGATCACTCCGTCTTCCGAAGTAATGCACGAAATGTCCGATCTTCTACCGACTGTCGGTGGAAAATTTATCCAAATGGAAGATGAAATTGCCGGTATTTCGGTAGCTCTCGGTGCTTCTATGGCGGGTACAAAATCGATGACGGCAACCTCAGGTCCGGGGATCTCTCTTAAAGCAGAGCAAATCGGTTTGGCGTTTATCGCTGAAGTACCTCTCGTTATCGTAAACGTTATGCGCGGAGGTCCATCAACCGGTCTTCCGACTCGTGTTTCTCAAGCGGACATCGGTCAAGCGCAATATCCGACTCACGGTGACTACGCGTCTATCACGTTGTGTGCAGGATCTCTTGAAGAGTGCTACACCCAAACGGTACGTGCGTTTAACTTGGCGGAAAAATACATGACTCCGGTTTTCATGCTTTTGGATGAGACGGTCGGTCACATGCACGGTAAAGCGGTTCTTCCTGATTTGGAAGAGGTTAAAGCGTCTATCGTTAACCGTAAACGTTTTGACGGTAAACCGGAAGACTATCGCCCGTACGATGTTCCTATGAACACACCTGCGGTACTCAATCCGATGTTCGAAGGATACCGTTTCCACTTCACGGGTCTTCATCACGGTCCTACAGGGTTCCCGACGGAAGATGCGGCACAATGCCAATTCAACATCGAGCGTCTTGTCGGTAAAATCAACGATGTCGCGGCTCAAAACGACGGGTTGGATGACGAAGCCGATTACGAAGAGTTTATGATGGAAGATGCCGAAGTATGTATGATTGCCTACGGAAGTATCTCTCGCGGTGCTAAAGAAGCGGTTATGAAACTTCGCGCTGACGGTATCAAAGCGGGTCTTTTCCGTCCGATCATGATCTGGCCGAGCCCTGCGAAAAAACTCAAAGAGATCGGTCAAAAATTTGACAAAATCTTTGTAACGGAACTCAACATGGGTCAATACCTTAAAGAGATCGAACGTGTTACGGGACGCAGTGATTTCACTACGCTTCACAAAGCAAACGGCCGTCCAATCGCACCACTTGAAATGGTAGCAAAAGTTAAGGAGATGTTCTAATGGCTTTCAATTACGATCAATATTTACGTGTAGATAAAATGCCGACACTTTGGTGTTGGGGTTGTGGTGACGGTGTAATCCTTAAATCGGTTATCCGTGCTATCGACAAAATGGGATGGGACATGGACAAAGTGTGTGTCGTTTCCGGTATCGGTTGTTCAGGACGTTTCAGCTCATATATCAACTGTAACACGGTTCACACCACGCACGGTCGTACCATTGCGTATGCTACGGGGATCAAATTGACTCGACCGGATGCACACGTTATCGTAGTAGCAGGTGACGGTGACGGTCTAGCGATCGGTGGTAACCACACGATCCACGGTTGTCGTCGTAACATCGACTTGAACTTTATCCTTATCAATAACTTTATTTACGGTTTGACCAACTCTCAAATCTCTCCGACGACTCCGCAGGGTATGTGGTGTGTATCGGCGCAAAACGGTAACATTGACCCGACGTTCGATGCGTGTAAACTCGCTATCGGTGCAGGTGCGTCATTCGTAGCTCGTGAGACGATGCTTGATCCTAAAAAACTTGAAAAAGTATTGGTAAAAGGGTTCTCACACAAAGGGTTCTCGTTCTTTGACATCATGTCCAACTGTCACATTAACCTCGGACGTAAAAATCAAATGGCTAATGCGATGGAAAACCTTGCATGGATCGACAGTATCACCGTACCGTTGAAAAAATGGGAAGCGCTTCCGGCTGAAGAGCAAATGAACAAATTCCCTACGGGTGTATTGCGTGAAGTTGAACAGGCTGAATACTGTGATATGTATGATATGGTCATTGCAGCGGCACAAGGCAAACGCGGCAAGATCACGCAAAACGATTTTGCGAAAAAAATCTAAGGAGAAACCATGAGACATACGATACGATTTACAGGCGTCGGTGGACAAGGGGTTCTTCTCGCCGGTGAGATTATGGCTGCGGCTAAGATCAAATTGGGTGGTCACGGGCTTAAAACAGCTACGTACACCTCACAAGTTCGCGGCGGTGCAACGGTTGTTGACATCACCCTTGATGATAACGAAATTTTCTATCCGTATGCGAATGAGGGCGAGATCGATTTCATGCTCTCTGTAGCCAACGTGAGCTATCAACAATTCAAAAACGGTGTAAAACCGGGCGGTGTTATCGTGATCGAGCCGAACTTGGTTTATCCAAGTGACGAAGATCGTCAAAAATGGATCATCGTAGAGATTCCGATCATTACGATTGCCAAAGAGGAAGTCGGAAACGTTATTACTCAATCGGTTGTCGCATTGGGTATCACCAACGAATTTACCGGAGTCCTTGATCCTGAAACATTGCGCGAAGTTATGCTTTCTAAAGTTCCGAAAAAAGTTCATGAAGTGAATAACAAAGCTTGGGATTTGGGTATCAAATACGCAAAAGAAGCAAAAGCTAAAATCGGAATGTAATTCCACATTCTCCCTTTTTCGGGAGAATCTCCTCTACACTCGCATCAAGCCCTTTCTAATCCGTTTTCTTTTATAATTTCAGCAGGTACAACAGGTGATAGCTTGGAACTAGTAATTCCAAGAGGTAAAGTCCGGGCTGCTGTAGGACACGGTTCCATCTAACGGATGGCCACGGTAACGTGAGGGACAGTGCAACAGAGAGTAGACCGCCTCGTAAGAGGTGAGGGTGAAACGGCGGGGTAAGAGCCCACCAGTCTCTTAGGCAACTAGGAGAGCTATGTAAACCCAACCGCGCAGCAAGAAACAGATGGTTAGCGTCCTACATTGCTATTGTTTCGCTAAAGGCTCTGAGTGATCAGAGTATTAGATTAATTATCGCCACATCCAGAACCCGGCTTATCGTTGTACCTACCTCCTTTTTCTGCTACACTATCCTCACTATAATTTTTACGAAAGTACATACAATATGCAAGAACATAAACCTTTTAGTATGAGGATATTTGTCTATCCCGCTTTGTTTATACTAGCGGTAGCGGTCTACAAAAACCACACGGCAAACAGCAACACTCTCCCCGTTGAAACGAACGCATCTGAGGTGCGTACAATCATCGTCCCTCCGCCCAATGCGATCAAAGTAGGGGAGTTGTATGCCCCGTATTACATCGATGAAAACAGCAAGCTCAAGACAATTATAAAAAATCTCAAAGAGCGATGCAGCGGTAATGAAGTGTGTGAAGTCAATCAAGCCTTTAGTTATGTGTCGCATATCCCTTATGTCCATTCAGACAAACATAGAACCCCTGTCGATGTAATCGTTAAAAACGGTGGAGATTGTGATGAAAAAGCTCAACTTTTTGCCACGATACTTATCGAAACGAATCATAATTGCGTTTTGGTCTATACCCAAGATCACACGTTTATTGCGGTAGAGATCGATGATGGATCTAAAGTCAATCCTAATAACGCACGGTTAAACATTGAAGGCAAAGCGTATTATTATGCGGAAACGACCGATCCGAATGCGTATGTCGGTAAGTTTAACGGTGTAGCTTTTGAACAGATACAAGGGGTATATCATGTCAATGAAAAAAGAGATATTCAGAAAGAATCGATACAATTTATCAAAGTCTAAATCGACGTTGAAGGCATATCATAAGGGTTGAGATATAATACGACAAACTAAAATAGGATTTTCAGATGAATGAACAAATGGTATTGGAACTTCAACACTATATTTCGCAAGTAGTAGGGGATCACAGTGCAAAAATGGCGATGGCACTCAACAACTACGTCCTTGATACGGCGGCTTCTACGGCGATCTATGCGATCGAAAAATCGACAGGAAACAAACTCTCCAACGATGAAAAAGACAAAATATTGGCCTCTATCATGACTGCCATGGACGGAAAGCTAGAGAGCTATATCCAACAAGCATACAGCGCGGAGTAATCTCTCTATAACGGTTTACTATTCGGTTGCAATTTTTAGGAATGAGTTTTGCTTATAACTAATTATATTGTTCGATAAAGGAATCGTTATGAGTATCGCTGTAGGCAGTGTCTATTCGGCCATATATGAATACATCGAAATGTTTAGCGAAGTTTGGGCGGAAAAGATTTTTTAACCGCCGATACGACTTCTAAACACATCTATTTTCTTTTCCATAAGCTGTGGGGTCGATGCCAAAACGACTCATGCGGTTTCCCGACATGAATCTCCTCATAATACTCTTTCTCATGCGCATACATCGCTTCACGGATGGCATTTACCGTCCGTTTTTGCGCTTCGATCGGTTCGGAGAGGACACAATACTCTCCATCGGTTAGCTCGTTGTTAAAACGCTCCTCATCAAATGTTTTGCCCAAATACTGAACGATGTAGCGCAAATCACGTTCACCGTTCCCCAAACAGCTTGTTGCGCCGGGGGAGGGGGTCATGTTGAAGATGATCCCTTCTCCTGTGTTGATAGAGGCTTCTCCGAGTAGAAGCTTTTGCTGGTTTTTGACGATGACCTGAGGCCGAACCCCTCCGAAGCCGTGGGCGTATTCAAATTCGTGCAATTGGAGTGAGGGGACGATTTTGCGGGCATCGTGTAAAAAGAGACGCTTGTTAAGCCACGGAACTTCAAACAGAAAATTCCGGAAGATATAGTTGCGGATGTCAGACTCCCGCAACAGTTTCCATAAGGCTCTCACAACATTCGTATCCAGTCGCAATGTTTTCCAAAAATCGAGATAGGTTCCCCCGCTAAAGCGCTCTAATTTTGGGAGGACGAGTGCGGTGGGACCGAAACGGGTATTCCCCTCGGCGAGAATATCGGGATCCCCGTGGAGCGCGGCAAAAGGGAGCTTCGGATTTTGGATCATATAGACTTTTCCGTTGAGAAGCTTTTGGTTCGTGAGATAAAAACTCCCCGCAACCGGAAGACAGGCGTAGTCAAGCCCGTATCCCATAGAGTGTGCCAGATAGAGGCTGTGGGCTCCTGCATCGGCGACAATAAAATCGGCGCTATAGACCCCTTGTGCGGTTCGGACACTGTAGCCTCGTGAAGAGTTTTTTTCGATACCGATAACAGGGGAGTTTAACAACAGATCGACGGTGGTGTTGGGCTCGTTTTTCGCATTGGTGATAAACGATTCTGACATTTTGCCGTAATCGACGGTCGTCCACTGACCTCTGGCTCCGATACCGACAATCGGTTCAGGGCGCTCGTTTCCCTCTTCATCAAACACGACGCGCGGTTCGAGTGTTTTGAGCTTCTCTTTATCCCACACTTCGAGATAGGGGAAAAGTTCTGAGAACTCCTCATAGCGGCTTAGTAAAAATTCCACCTCTGCTTCACCGATACCGAGAGCCATTTTTTGATGCGAAAAGATGATCGTATTTTGATAGCCGTGCTGAAGAGCGTATTTCTCAACCATCTTGGCAGTTCGTTTGGTGATTGCGGCTTTGGAGAGGGTATAGTTGGTTTCGATGTCACCGACATGGATCGTTTGGGAGTTCGCCGTCCCTTTGGAATTGAGACTTGCGATCGAGCCGTATTTTTCGACAACGGCGATTTTGGCTATATCGGTATAGCGAGCTAGCTCATAGGCGAGGGCGCATCCCGATATGCCCGCACCTATAATAAGCACTTCATAATGGTGATCGTTCATACAAACCTTTCCCAGGTGTTTAAGGTAGCGGTCATTTTATACTATAAAGCTCAAAAAAATGCTATATTACCTCTTACTAAGCCAAAAGGAAATGGTATGAGCACTGTTACCCTAACCGATAACCGCACCGGCAAAAGCTATGAGTTTTCGATTCTGAATTCTACGGTGGGGCCTGATGTCATTGACGTCCGCACTCTCTACAAAGATACGGGGATGTTTACCTACGATCCGGGATTTACGTCGACGGCAAGCTGCAGTTCATCGATCACCTATATTGACGGTGAAAAAGGGGAGTTGCTCTATCGCGGGTATGACATCACCGATTTGGCAATCAAGAAGAGCTATTTGGATGTTGCCTATCTACTGTTGATGGGCAAATTGCCCAATGAAAAAGAGCGTGCCTCGTTCGATATGGAACTGCGTAAACGATCCTTTATCCACGAAGGGCTAAAACGGCTCTTTGACGCCTTTCCAGACAAAGCGCATCCGATGGCCATGATGTCCTCGGCGGTATCGGCTCTTTCGACGTTCTATTTTGAGCATCTAAACGTAAAAACGGAAGAGGAAGCGCAGATTATGGCACGGCGTATCATCGCCAAAATCCCCACTCTCGCGGCATTTACCCATCGGCGTATGTTCGGTATCCCCTATATCTATCCCGACATCGAGCGCCCGTTTACCGAGAATTTTCTCTATATGATGCGTGCCTATCCGGGTGAAAATCTCGAAATACGTGATGTCGAGATCAAAGCGCTCGATACCATTTTCACCCTCCATGCCGATCATGAACAAAATGCCTCTACCTCCACCGTTCGTGCCGTCGCTTCGACGGGAGCCCACCCCTACGCATCACTATCGGCTGGGATCAATGCCCTCTGGGGGAGAGCACACGGTGGCGCTAACGAGTCGGTCATTGCACAACTCGAATACATCGGCAGTGTCGATAAAGTGGATGATTTTATCGCGCGTGCGAAAGACCCGAACGATGAATTTAAACTCATGGGATTCGGACATCGCGTCTATAAAAACTTCGATCCGCGTGCTCGTATCCTCAAAAATCTTCTCGATCAGCTCAAAGACGAGCTTGGGGTCAACAACGAGCTGTTAAAAGTTGCAGAGCGGATAGAGTACATAGCGCTGAGCGATGAGTATTTCATCAAACGCAAACTCTATCCGAATATCGATTTTTATTCAGGGCTGATCCTCACGGCGCTCAAGATCCCAAAATCGATGTTTACGATCATTTTCGTCATCGGCCGTTCGGTGGGGTGGATCACCCAATGGATAGAACTCAAAAACGATCGGGAGATGAAAATAGCCCGTCCGAGACAGCGCTATA
>NZ_DASUIQ010000120.1:0-6762 GCF_036279695.1 Sulfuricurvum sp. | reverse complement strand
GCTATAGAGAGGGGGAAACGCCCGGTCCCATTCCGAACCCGGAAGCTAAGACCCTCATCGCTCATAATACTGCATCTTTCAGGTGTGGAAACGTAGGTCGCCGCCTGGCTCTCAGAATTTCCTCTTCATTATCAAAATCCCTAAGCAAATCATAGAAAATCAAATATATAATTGACAAACCAAATTTTGCGCGCTAAAATCTAATACTTTATTTTTTGAGGTTAGATATGGTTAAAATACTCACGATTCTTTTTCTTTTCTTTTCTCTCACATTCGGTGCAGTTAATATCAATCGGGCTAATTCGGCACAACTTCAAACGCTTTACGGTATCGGCCCTTCAAAAGCACTGGAAATACTCAAATATCGTAAAACGCACGGAGAGTTTAAAAGTGTAGATGAATTGGTGAATGTCAAAGGTATCGGGCCTAAAACATTGAATAAAATGAGGGGACAGGTAACTCTTCGTTAAGGGATATATATCTTGTCGATCATCTCATTGTATTCGGATGTACAATCGCTGTCACACGTGATTCCGCCGCCGCTTTTATAGACGAATTGATTCTCAATGTGTTCAATAAAACGGATAGATACGGCACTGTAGAGGTTGATCCCGTCAAAATATCCAAAGATACCCGTGAAATAACCTCGATCATATTCCTCAACCTCGTGGATAATCTCAACTGTTTTCCGTTTCGGTGTACCGCTGATACTTCCTGCGGGCAAAAGTGTTTTTAACAACTCTCCTACGTTTTCTCTCCAGTTTTCTTCTAAATCTCCGATGATGTGTGAACTTACTTGATGTAGCTTTTTGTTTCCGGTATCAATGGTGGATATATAACGAAACTCTTTGACCTCAATATTTTTCGCTACGATTCCGAGATCGTTACGGAGAAGATCGACGATCATCGTGTGTTCCGCAATCTCTTTTGGGTCATTTAGTAGGGTATTGACGGCATCAGGAAGTGATGCGTCAATCGTCCCTTTCATCGGATAGGTATGTATAGTATTAGCCTCGATGGTGATAAAGGGCTCAGGAGAGAAGCAGACAAAGTTATTTTTGACACGGAATTTATAGGGTGCATGTGCCATATTATAAATTGCAGAGAGGCTGTACTCACACTCTATTGCTGTCGGTTGAGTCAGATTAAGGAGATAGGTATTTCCGCTACGGATATGCTCTTGTACGGTATCAAACTTTTGACGATAATGATCTATTGAAACGGGAAAAAATTTGGGTTTATGGGGAAGATTATTTTCATGACAGCGGCTGTTGAATGAAAATTCGATGTCGTGGGTGGAAAGTTCATCTAAGGTGTAGCAGTGGAGATGCTCCCCTTTAAAATCAGTATAAAAAAAACACGGAACCCCCGATGTGACGAGGGAGGTGAAGTGGTTGAACATCAGGCGATAAGGGCTTTTAGGACAGCCATACGGATGGCAACTCCGTTGCGAACTTGCTCTAGGACTTTACATCTCGGGTCGCCCAGCATCATGTCGTCAATATCGATATTGCGATGTACCGGTCCCGGATGCAGAAGAATCAGATCACGATTTCCCACGAGTTCTTGGGTAATACAAAAATCGCTTCCGTAATCTTTGAGCGAACCGTAGGTTTGGTGCGAGTGGCGCTCTGTTTGGGTACGTAGAGACATAATGGCATCCACATCATCGATCACATCTCGTATATTGTGTGTTGTTCGAAGAGAGGTTTCAGGGAGAAAGTGCGGCGGTGCAACAAGGGTAATCTCCATCCCGAATCGGGTCAATAACTCGATATTGCTGTTGGCGACGCGGGAGTTTTTGATATCTCCGACGATGGCAATTTTTTTACCCTTAAGATCCCCGAAATGGCGGCGGAGGGTAAAGAGATCCAGAAGCGCTTGTGTCGGGTGGGCATGAGCGCCGTCGCCCGCATTAATGATCGAAGCACGTGTATGCTGAGCGAGGATATTCGGGACACCCGCATGGGCATGACGGACGATCATCGCGTGCGGTCCCATCGCATCAAGGTTGAGCGCCGTATCGACAAGGCTCTCCCCTTTTTGGGTAGAACTTTTTTGAACATCGAGGTGAACCACTTCGGCACCGAGACGTTTTGCGGCGATTTCAAAGGAGCTTTTCGTACGGGTTGAGTTTTCAAAAAAGAGGGTAATAATGATTTTTTCTTTGAGGATGGGGTCGAATTGTCCCGCCAAATAGTGCTCGGCATCTTGTAAAACGTGAAGAATTTGGTCAGTCGTAAAATCGTCGGTACGGATAAGATGTTTCATAATAGTGTCCTCGTATTTATGATGATATTGTATCTAAAAGTGCTTTGGCAATGGTATCGATGTCGTTATCGATTCGGTAAATTGATCCGAATCGATGCTTTAGATAAGGGAGGGATGTCGTCTCAAAAGAAGTATCTTCAACTCGGCAGTTAAAACCGACGACGAAGGGGAGCTTAGCCTCTTCGAGGGCTTTTATGCTGAGTAACGTATCGTTGATACAGCCGAGATTGCAGTGGGTGACTAATAGGGGTGTAGCGTTGAAATAGCGAGCCAAATCAATCATCATGATCTCACTATCAATCGGAACCATCAATCCTCCCGCCCCTTCAATAATGACAAGATCGCAGAGGGCTTCGATTTTTGCCAGTGCAGTATCAAAGATGGCAAGATCGATCGATTTCCCCTTATTCGCTACAAACGGTGCGGCTGGAAGTTGTAACTGAAGGGTAACTATATCGTTCAGGGATAACGCTTTCAGTGCAGGATTATGGATCAATGCCGTTTCAAATAGGGCATTTCCATCGGGTGCAACCGTGATCACTCCTGTTTCGATCGGTTTGTAGACACCGACGCGTAACCCAAGTCGCACAAAGGCTTCGATCAGCAGTTTGGAGGTGTATGTCTTGCCTATATTCGTATTGGTTGCGGTGATGAAAATCCGTTTAGACAAGGAAGGAGCCTTTTTGGTTATAATGAGCTAATTTTAATATAGGTTTGATGATGAATCGCTTTGAAGAGTTTACAACCCGCATTGTTCAGCAAATAGGGAAAAAAGAGGGACCAATCAGTCCCGTTATGGTTAATTCCGCGTCGTTTGGATACGGTACCAGTGAGAGTGGGGAGGGGATATTCGAAGGGTCGATTAAAAAGCCGCTGTATGCCCGTGTGGGGAATCCGACATCGGCACAGTTGGAGCAGGTATTGGCCTCAATGGATGGGGGCATCGGTGCAGTGAGCGCATCAACGGGGATGGGAGCTATCGCGATGGCGACCCTCAGTCTTTTGAAATCCGGCGACGAGATTATCAGTGTCGGGGGGCTTTTTGGAGGAACCTATTCGTATTTTTCCGAAACATTGACCCGATTTGGGATAACCACGAAATTTTTTGATGTCGATGAACTCTCTGCCATTGAAGAGTCGATTAACACGGCAACGAAAATCATCTTTTTGGAGAGTGTCGGAAATCCCAATATGCGTCTTCCCGATATTGCGAAAATCAGCTCGATCGCGAACCGCTACGGCGTTGCTTTGATGGTGGATAACACGACGACTCCGCTCAGTATCGCACCACTGTCGCTGGGGGCGGATATTGTGGTCTATTCGACGACGAAAATTATCACGGGAAATGCATCTGCGCTCGGCGGAGCGGTGATCTACCGTGCCATTGCCGAAGGCGAGGATAAATTTAAAGAGGATCGTTACCGCGATATTCACCCGTTTATCCAAAAAATGGGTTCCATGGCCTTGATCGCCGTTGCAAAAAAACGGGCTTTGCGTGATTTCGGTATGTCGGCTAACGGATTCGGAAGCTATTTGACGATGCTGGGATTAGAGACACTGCCGCTGAGAATGGATCGTATCGTTACGACGGTTGAAGCGGTGGCCAAAGGGCTTCACGAGAGAGGGTTGAGTGTGAATCATCCCTGTTTGCCGCATCACCCTCATCACGAACGGTATCTGAGTCAGTTTGTCAGCGGATGCGGAACCGTTCTAACGATCGATATGGGGTCCAAAGAGCGCGCATTTGAATTTTTAAATCGATCTAAATTGATTACGATTACCGCGAATATCGGAGATAGCCGTACCTTGGGGCTGCATATGGCTTCAACCATTTATCGTGATTTTGACGATGAAACCAAAGCGTTTTTGGGGATAACTGCGGGGCTTGTCCGTATTTCGATCGGCTTGGAAAGCGCTGAAGCAATTATTAATGATTTTATCAACGCATCAAAAATTTAAAAAAATTCGGTATAGTTTAACAATGGCTACAAAACATGAACATTCAACTCAGTTAGACACTATAGTGGAGCATCCGAAACAGTATAATGTCTTTTTGCTCAATGACGATTACACCTCGATGGATTTTGTGGTCGATATTTTGATGAAACTGTTTCGTAAAAATTTTCAGGATGCACACCGTATTATGATCGAAGTTCATCAAAAAGGGCGGGGACTATGCGGTGTTTATCCGTACGAAGTGGCAGAAACCAAAGTTCACCAAGTCTCAAGCTTGGCTCGTGAAAACGGATTTCCCCTTAAAGCAATAATGGAGGAGGCATAATCATGGTGAGTACTGAACTCAATGCGATTTTCCAAAAAGCGATTGCGTTTGCACGTCATCAGCGGCATGAGTATCTAACCATTGAACACGTGATGCTCTCTTTGCTCAATTCACCCGATGGAGATGCCATCATACGCGCGTGCGGTGCGGATGTCGAACATATACGAGAAGCGTTGGGTGCCTATTTGATGCAGACGATGGAACCGCTGCCGGATGATGTTGATCAGGAACCGTTTGAGACGGTGGCATTGGCTCGGATGATCGATGGGATGATGCAGCATGTTCGAAGCGCGCAAAAAGATGCCGCCGATGTAGGAGATCTGATTGCGGCGGTCTATGAAGAGCGCCACACCTATGCCTGTATGCTCCTTGAAGAGTACGGAATCAGTCGTGTCGATGTTTTAGAAGCGATTTCTCATCGTGATATAGAGAGTGCAGCGGAAGATTCACGCAGTGAGGGGGCACTCCAAAAATATGCGATCAATTTGATCGTCCAAGCGAAAAAAGGGAAAATTGATCCCGTTATCGGGCGGGTAAATGAGATTGAACGCTCTATTCAAACGCTGTGTCGTCGCAAGAAAAATAATCCTCTGTTGATCGGCGAACCGGGTGTCGGGAAAACGGCCATTGCCGAGGGGTTGGCATTGCGGATTCTCTCCGGGGATGTCCCCGCGTTGCTCGAAGATGCCGAGATATTTGCCCTTGATCTGGGGGCGATGTTGGCCGGAACCAAATATCGGGGTGATTTTGAGAAGCGCCTCAAAGCGGTGATGGATGAAGCCGCAGAACACCCAAATGCAATTTTGTTTATCGATGAGATTCACACGATAGTGGGTGCGGGTGCCGTAGGGGGAGGGAGTATGGATGCGTCTAACCAGCTCAAACCCGCACTCGCATCGGGAACGCTCAAATGTATGGGGGCAACGACCCACGCCGAATATCGAAGCGTGTTTGAGAAAGATCGAGCCCTCAGCCGCCGTTTTGCCCGTATCGAGGTAGGTGAGCCGAGCGAGGAGGAGAGCTTTTTGATCCTCAAAGGGCTTCGGGAGCGGTACGAAAAACATCATGGGGTGAAATACACCGATAAAGCGCTCCGATCCGCCGTCGAGCTCTCTAAAAAGTACATTACCGATCGCTTTTTACCCGATGTGGCGATCGATCTGATCGATGAAGCGGGAGCCTCTTTTCATCTCAAAACCCATAAGCGAACCACGATTACGCCGCACGATATTGAGAATGTAATCGCTAAAATGACGGGAATACCTGTCTCAAAAATGGGGACGGATGATCGTGAAAAGCTCGCTTCCCTAGAGAGTGATCTTATGGCGCTCGTTATCGGGCAGGATAATGCGGTCGCTCAGGTGGTGAAATCTATCAAACGCTCGTATGCGGGGCTGAGTGCTCCTCAAAAACCGATTGCCTCCTTTTTATTCTCCGGTCCGACTGGGGTGGGTAAAACGGAGTTGGCCAAATCGCTGGCCGAAACGATGGGAATCTATTTTGAGCGGTTTGATATGTCAGAATACATGGAAAAACATGCCCTTAGCCGTCTCATCGGTGCCCCTCCGGGGTATGTAGGGTTTGAGCAGGGGGGATTGTTGGTCGAGACGGTACGTAAGCATCCCTACATGGTACTGCTTCTCGATGAGATCGAAAAAGCGCATCCTGATTTGATAAATGTGCTTCTTCAAGTGATGGACAGCGCAACCTTGACCGATAATACGGGATTTAAAGCGAACTTTGCCAATGTGATCCTCGTTATGACCTCCAATATCGGAGCAAGTGAACGCACCGTGATGGGATTTAATGCCGATAGCTCTATTTCCCGCCATGAAGCACTCAAGAGCTTTTTTACCCCTGAATTTCGCAACCGTCTCGATGGAGTTATCGAATTTTCTCCGTTGCCGATGAGTGTTGTCGAGGGGATCGTGGATAAATTCATCGTTCAGCTTAATACTCAGCTCAAAGCGAAAAAAGTGAGCGTCTCCCTCAGCGATAAAGCGAAAGCCTATATCGCTAAGATCGGATACGATAAGGCGATGGGGGCACGTCCTCTGGGGCGTGTTATCTCCGAAAAAATCAAAGATCCTCTGGTGGATGAGATGCTTTTTGGGCGTTTGGTACAAGGTGGAAAAGTTTCGGTGGATTACACCGATGAGCTGCTATTCGATTATGCGGTATGATTCCGAAACTCACCCATCACCTCTCCT
>NZ_DASUIQ010000119.1:0-11822 GCF_036279695.1 Sulfuricurvum sp. | reverse complement strand
CTCTCAACGTTACCGGTGTAAGGACGGAATTCCAAGAAAGAGTGATTCATTACACCCTCACCTTTGGTATCCGTCAAGAATTGACCACGGAAACCGATCAAACCACGAGCAGGAATTTCGAACTCTACGCGAGTAAAGCCCTCACCCATCGGTACCATTGCTTTCATTTCCGCTTTACGACGACCGAGACGCTCGATGATCGTACCTGCATTGTCTGCCGGAAGGTCAACAACAAGGTGCTCGAACGGTTCACATTTGACCCCTTCGATCTCTTTTACGATAACTTCAGGACGTCCGATACCGAACTCGAAACCTTCACGACGCATGTTTTCTGCAAGAATCGTGATTTGAAGCTCACCACGACCGGAAACGATAAATTTACCTTCTCCAACCGTTTCGTAACGCATCGCTACGTTGGTGTTCATCTCTGCATCAAGACGCTCACGGATTTTGTTTGCCGTAACGTGTTTACCCTCTTGACCTGCAAGCGGAGAGTCATTAACCGAGAAAACAACGGTCAATGTAGGCTCTTCGATGTGCATTGGGTCAAGCGGCATAGGATTTTGCGGATCACAGATAGTATCTCCGACGTCTACCGTTTCGATACCGGCAACCGCAACGATGTCGCCCGCTTCCGCTTCTTGGATCTCCATACGATTCAAGCCCATAAAGCCGATCAATTTAGAGATACGGCCTTTGACCATTTCACCGTCTGCTTTAGCAAGGAGGATGTTATCCCCTTTTGCGATTTTACCGTTGAAAATACGGGCAATACCGATTTTACCGACGTAGTTATCGTAGTCAAGGGTGAATACTTGCAATTGAGTCGGGTTTTCAGGATCACCGGTTGGTTCAGGTACTTTTTCCAAAATAGTGTTGAACATACATGTGAAATCACCATCCGGCTCAGACATATCGAGTTTTGCGATACCGTCACGCGCCGCAGCGTAGATGATAGGGAAGTCAAGTTGATCTTCGGTCGCGTCCATCGCAACGAAAAGGTCAAATACTTCGTCTACTACACGCTCAGGGTCAGCGGAAGGTTTATCGATTTTGTTAATAACAACGATCGGCTTGATCCCAAGTCCGAGCATTTTTTTAACAACGAATTTTGTTTGAGGCATAACACCCTCATACGCATCTACGAGCAATAATGCACCGTCAACCATTTTCAAAACACGCTCAACCTCACCACCGAAGTCGGCATGGCCCGGAGTATCGATAATGTTAATTTTGTGCTCACCGTAGCGGATCGCTGTATTTTTAGAAAGAATGGTGATCCCGCGCTCTTTTTCGAGGGCGTTAGAGTCCATCGCTCTTTCATTTACTTGTTCGTGGCTTCCGAACGTTCCGGATTGTTTGAGCAATCCGTCAACTAGGGTCGTTTTACCATGGTCAACGTGGGCGATGACGGCAATATTACGAATTTTTTGCACTGAGTATCCTTGTAGGTAGGCAATAATTTTCGCGGATTATAGCTGATTTAAGGTTAAGGAAATGTTAAGGCAAAATTGTACCGTTACCGTTTCGTTACCTTCATTAATGGAATATTTTTTGCTTGTTATAACTACTTTAACAAAAGGGCGGATACTGTTCGCTCACAAGGATCACTCATGATCATTCAAATCAAAGAGACTAAATCTCAAAGCTCACTTATCGATCTTTTGGGGGGGAATACCAAAAATTCCTCCTCAAAATCGAACGATCTCTTTTCCAAGCTTTTAAGCTCGTTTGGTATGCAAGCCAAAACGGATGAAGCGAAAATCGTGAAATCAACCGATTTTAAAGCCGTTATCGATCCCAAGAATGCCGCGGTAAAAAATGCGGACTCTAAATCCGCTAATATCAAAGAACTTCAGAGCCTGCTCACGGGTGCCGAAGAGAAAGATTCAAAACTTGTCTCCTCAGAGCTCCTCGGAAATCTTTCCAATGATCAAGTGCGTACCCTTATCAATCGGGCTAAAGAGTATCTCAAAAATGAGATCACCGCTAAAAGTCCCGAATATCAAACGGATCAAAAATCACTCCCAAAAACATTGGGGGGGCTGGTTAAACTCGCTGAAAAATTAGGATTAGAGCCGCAAAGCATATCACTCTCAACGCTCATAAAGGAGCCTGAAGAGCAAGCTTCGTTTTCGCTAGAGCTCCTTTCCAAGCCCCTTTTAGAGACCAAAGCGATTGCTTCGCTTCCCGCCACCGCGATAGACGACAAAGCCCCGATCGAAGTCATTACACAACTTCTAAGCAGTCTTAAAAACAAAGAACAAAAAGCGTCTGACGCATCGTCAAAAGAGGATTCTGCTCAGAAAGTTTCCGAAAAGAGTGAAACTCAGCCCCTGAGAGCGCTTCTTCAAAATCTGGAAAAACACGAAGCAGATAACGGTTCAATCACCAATACAGATAAAACTGATCCGATCAAAATATCTCCAAGCGGAGCAAACGCTAAAGCCGATGCTCTAATCGCCCTCTTGCAAGGGAGTGACGAAACCAAGGAGTCCAAAGCGGAAACCTCCGCTTCGCAAAAAATCGAAGGAGAATCATCAAAAGGCTCTCATGCACTTAAAGCCGACTCACTCGAAGTGAAATCAAAAGAGGCCGCGCAAAGTATGCGCTATTTTGCGAGCGATCTCAAAGAGGCGGTTCAAGAGTACAAACCTCCCTTTACCCGTCTCACGATGAAACTCAACCCCGAAAAACTGGGTGAAGTAGAAGTAACTCTCGTTCAGCGCGGTAACAATGTTCATGTGAATATTCAGTCCAACAACACCAACAGTGTCGCATTTTTGGCACATAACGCCACGGAACTCAAAGCGCAGTTGGCGTCACAGGGGATTACCAACGCTACCATGAACTTTATGTCCGGAGGCGATAGTCAAAGTAATCAGCAACAAGGGCAACAGCAGCAAGGACAACAACAACGATTTAAAGCATATGAGTCGTTTGAAGACCTCAAATTAAATGAAGAGCAGTTAAGTGCTCTTGAAATCATCATTCCGCATTACGCGTAATCCAAGGAGGATATTATGGCTATCGACGCATACGGCAATAACACGGCAACTTCCGCCGCTTCTAGCGGCACTGCTTCTACAAGTACAACCAACCCTAAGAGTGTTTTAGGAAAAGACGACTTTCTTAAGTTGCTCCTCTTAGAGCTTAAATACCAAGATCCGACCGCACCGATGGATAGTGAGAAAATTTTGTCTCAAACCTCTCAATTGGCAACAATGGAAGCAAGTTCAAATACCAATAAAGCGCTTGAAACACTTGCGGCATCCCTTACCTCATCGATGCAGTACTCCGGAATTTCCGCTATCGGTAAAATTGCCGATACGGGAAGCAACGGTATCGTTTTTGAAAAAGGTAAAAATACCGATTTCGAGCTCTATTTCCCCGATGACGTAACCACCGGAAAAGTGAATGTTTTGGACAAAAACGGGAAAATTTTGAAAACAATGGATATTGGGGCAACCGATGCAGGTGTCGCCAAATATAGCTGGGACGGTAAAAATGATGCCGGAGCAACCGTCGATGAGGGGATTTACTATATCGAATCAACCTACACAAAAGCAGATAATACCACCGCTACCACACGGGTCGGACTCTATCCGATCGAATCAATCAAATTTGACAGCGGCAAAACCTATGCGAAACTGGGATCAGGCTATGTAGACTTTAGTACGATCAAAGAAGTTTCGGCACATTAAGGAAATAAGATGAATCAAGCTTATTACTCTGGAATTTCAGGGGTTATGACCTACCAGTTGGGGTTGGATGTCGTCTCAGACAATATCGCTAACGTCAATACTGTTGGGTATAAAGGCTCCACCGCTGAATTCGCCGATCTTTTGACTCAACAACTCGTCAGTGCGGGGCAAACTCCGACATCTAATGATATTGGGCTGGGATCACGGCTTCAAAGCACGACCACCCAGATGCAAAACGGCTCTCTCCTCCCCTCAGAGCGTTTTAACGACCTTGCGATTAGCGGAAACGGATGGTTTGGGGTTGTTTCGGGCAAAGATACCTCCTATACTCGTGCAGGTAATTTTGTGTTTGACGAAGTCCAAAAAGTATCCGGCGATGTTAACTCTTCCGTTGCACGCTTGACAACAACGGACGGCAAATATGTGATGGGGACGATGCTGACGAACTACTCGTATAGCGGTTCTTTTGACTACGGAGACAACTCGACTAACGGAGTCACAGGTGCGTATGTCGTCACAGACCCAACCAATGAGGCCAATCTTGGCGGAGTGGATTCCCAAGGGATGCTCGAGTTTCCGACACGGCTTGCGTATCCCGTCGAACCGACCACGACAGCGCAATTTTTCGGGAATCTTCCCCCCGATAATCAAACGCATACTATCAGTGCCGATGTGATCAGCGGTACCAACGACCGAAATCGCTTAAAACTCACCTTTACCCAAAGCGCAACCCAGCCAGCAACCGGAATCGCTTGGGACGTGGTTGCTACCGTCACCTCAAATGATGGCAGTATCGTCTACGATACGCAAAACGGTCAAGCCATTTTTGACGGAACGGGAGGACTAAGTAGCTGTAGTATCACTTCAATGGATAACGACGGCACATCGGTTGCGGTTGATTTGGGGAGCAGTTTCAACGGAGTTATCTCTATCGACGGACTTGCCGCCAGCGGATCATCAAGATCCAACGGTGTTTCAGGAGGGGTACTCACCAAATACGGGATCAATCCCAACGGGGTTATCGTCGCCGATTTTTCCAACGGTCGCCAAAGTGCTATCGGTCGCATCGCGGTCTACCATTTTCAAAACGACCAAGGGTTAAATCGAATCGGAAATACGGAATTTCAAGCAACCAGCGGGAGCGGAGATCCGCTTTTCTGGACCGATGCCTCCGGTAACCCTACTACCGGAGCTATCATCAATAGCGGTCAGCTTGAAAACTCCAATGTTCGTCTTGACGTAAGTCTTACCGATATGATCATCATGCAACGCGCCTATCAGGCTAATGCCAAAACAATCACCACCGGAGATGAATTAATCCAAAAAGCGTTGCAAATGCACCGCTAAAGTGGAATAATTTTTGCTTTTAATTTCAACTTTGTCATAAAGAAGGACATATCATGTTACGATCACTTTTCGCAGGTGTTACCGGTTTGCAATCGCATCAGGTTGCAATGGACGTTGAATCTAACAATATCGCTAACGTAAACACGATCGGATATAAATATTCACGTGCCAATTTTTCTGATCTGTTAGCACAAACCAATCAAATCGCTACCGCTCCACAAGGGCAAATCGGCGGTAAAAATGCCGTTCAAATCGGTCTTGGGACGACGGTTAGTTCCATTACCCGTATCCATTCCCAAGGTTCGATCCAAAATACCGATAAAAATACCGACGTCGCTATCCAAGGGGACGGATTTTTTATTGTCAGTTCGGATGGGGGAAATACCTATAAATACAGCCGTTCGGGGGACTTTAAATTTGATGCCGCGGGAAATTTCGTCGACAACAACGGATTTATCGTCCAAGGGTGGGTACGCGATGAAACCACCGGTCTGGTAGACTCCACTGCACCGATCGCCAATATCCAAATCCCGCCCGGATTGACCACTCCGGCACAAGCAACCTCTGAAGTCGTCATCAAAGCCAACCTCAGTTCAGGAGACACGGTTACCCAATTTAAACCGATCTATACCCTTGATACGAATGCTCTCACCAAAAACGGTGTGGATGGTGTCGCCAACACCTCCGATGATGACCGCCCCGAGTTTTTCAACGTCTTGTTTGATGCGAGTGGAAGTGCTCTAAATCTCCAAGACGGTCAAGGGATGTGGACCAGCTACAAACCCGCAACTATCAGTAAAACGATTGCTGCACCTGTGGCAGGTGCAGTATCGTTTACCTTGAATGGCGTTGCTATGTCCATGACCTTTACAGGAACCGAAACCGCCGCGCAAGCAACCAGTGCCATCGCCGCGAAGATCAATGCCCAAACAGCTACAACCGGTGTCAGTGCCGCACCCGATCCGACCAATCCGGCTATTTTGATCCTCACCAATGATAATACCCGCGGGACAACCGCTGCGAGCAAAAATATTGCCTTAACAGTTACATCTGCTTCAGGAACCGGTCTTACCGGAGGAACCGATATTACCGCATTTCAATACACCTTTATCAGTGCGGGAGCCGTCCCCATCGGAGAGACAACGGCAACCGCCTCTCAGCGCCAATTTACAACGACCGAAGATTTACGGGCACAGATGCAGCACGATGCCCGTCTCATCGGGGATGATCATGGTGTCAATAATGCGATATTAGATAGTGCCATTACCGTTGAGATCAACAGTAAAGGGCAATTTGAGATCAAAAACCCCGGAAGTGCGGGAGCCGATGAATACGATTTGCGTATTTCCGTCACCGGACTCACCTCGGCAGGTGTTACCGAGAATACTCGATTTACCCAAAACTTTCAAACTCTCTCGGGAACACTGACCACCGGCTCATCTATCTCTCGTTTGAGTCAAGCGTTTAATGCCGCAACCCACTCGGCAAGTATCGACGTATACGACTCGTTGGGAACCAAACATACTCTCCGTCTCGATTTTCGCAAAACGGCACTCTCTGCTTCAGGGGGAACCGAATGGATTTATGAGATCAGTGTCCCATCACCCGGGGATATTGGAGGGACGATCAATAAAAATGAGCTCACAAACCTGGATGCAGGACGTATCAGCTTTACCAACACCGGAGCACTCGCCCTCGCAACGATCCCGAGTTTGACCTATACCGCAAACAACGGTTCGGCACCTAACCAAACCATCGATTTGAACTTCGGTACGATCAATGCGTTTGACGGTATGACCAGCTTCGATAATCCATCCGGAACCAGCGGTATCAGCCAAGACGGTTTCCCCGGAGGGGATCTCGTCGGTATCCGAATCGACCAAAGCGGTACGTTAGTCGGATCATTCTCCAACGGACGCTCATTCGGTCTTGCACAAATCGGGATGGCAAAATTTTCAAATAACGAAGGGTTGGTCACCGATGGAGGAAATGTTTACCTCCAATCTGCCAACTCAGGCGATCCGATCATCGGTACAGCGGCAACGGCAGGACGCGGGTTTATGCAATCCTCCGCCTTAGAAGCGTCGAACGTTGACCTCTCTAAATCATTGACACAGCTCATTATTATTCAACGCGGCTATCAAGCAAACGGTAAAACAATTACCACTTCGGATACACTGCTTGAAACATTGCTTGGAATCAAACGTTAATAGAGATCATTTTTGAGGATTAGGATTCCGGCGATAAGGATGAACGCCGGAACTTCGAAGCTTAAGGAGTGAGTGATGAATGAGAAAACGTTGACCCAAGACCTGCTGCTGTCGTTTGGGATGTCAACATTATGAATCAAATTGGTAAACGAATGGTAATAAGGTTATAATTGCGTTATGAGATGGCGCACCCTTAAAACTAAAAAACGATCCACCCCCCCTAAGACTAAAACACTATTCGCCCCTTTTTGGCCCCGTGTTGCAGGATTCGCAACCGACATTTTCATGATCGGGCTCCCTATATCCATTATCACGATGATGTTATTCGGTTATGATCAGATGCACACGGCTGGTGCCTTGGACGTGTTAGTGCATGACCCCAAAGCGCAAACCAATCCCCCAAATCCGATTGCTTCACTCACCCAAATTGCCCTTTTTCTCCTCGTTTACGTTTGGTTCTGGCACCGTAACGGGCAAACACCGGGGAAAAAGCTCTCTCACATCCGTGTCGTCGATGCTTCAACCCTTCAAAATGCCCCTTATTGGAAACTAACCCTCCGTTTTATCGGTTATTTCCTCTCTTTTATCACTCTGATCGGATTTTTTATCGGATTGTTCCGCAGTGACAAACGGGCTCTGCACGATCTCATCAGCGGCACTGCCGTCATCCGCGTCCCCTAACGTGGCTGTTTTAATCGCCCTCTTTTATTTTTTCTATTTTGCCCTCATCGGGGTGCACGTTATTTTTGTCCCTAAAATCCTCTCTCAGGTAGGGTATGAGCCCTCTGCAATCGGCATTATTCTCGCCTCCGCACCGCTGGTGAGATTCGCGATACCGTTTTTGTTTCTTCGAGGGTTTAGGCTCAGTCAGAGTACATTTTTTGCCGCTCTTGCCCTTATGACGCTGGGAGCGGGAGGGTTTTATCCCGCATTGGAGCATTTTTGGCCTCTACTAATGGTCAATATCCTCTTTGGGATCGGTATTGCCCTCATTCTCCCCTATATCGAAGTGATCGCATTGGAGCAGATCGGCAAAGAGCGCTATGGGAAAATCCGTCTTTTCGGTTCATTCGGATTTATCGCTATCGCTTTGGTTTTGGTCAAATATCTAAGCACACCGTATGTCGGGATCGCATTTCTAATCGCTATGGCATTTATAACGATGTTGTTTGGCGCATTGATCGGATGGAGAGAGCGCCATAGCACTGATAGCGAATGTGATGCTACTAGTGCAGAATGTCGGTTCACGATCCGAGACCATATTCCCCTTTGGATCGGTTTTTTCCTGATGCAGGTGAGTTTCGGCCCTTTTTACAACTTTTTCACCATCTATACGACCAATCACGGAGTTTCATTGGATACTACCGTATGGCTCTGGAGCTTCGGGGTTATAGCAGAGATCATCATGTTCTATTTTCAGGGCAGATTGCTCCATCGCAATCTCAATGCCCTGCTATGGATAACCGCCGCTATCACCTCTTTACGATGGTTGTTAGTCGCTCTGTTTCCTAACTCATTGTTTGTTTTGTTTGCCTCTCAAAGTCTCCATGCCTTTAGTTTTGCCCTCTTTCACACCGCCGCGATCAGTGTTTTATTCTCCCTCTACAAGGCACGCCGTCTTTCTCAGCAGTTCTTCTTCGGTCTTTCGTACGGACTTGGGGGGTTTGTGGGAGCTATAGGAGCCGGTTTTGTCTATCAATACACACCGGCATATCTTTTTGTCGCAGGGGCGATTGCCGCACTAGGGGCAACATTCGCGTTTCGGGTCAATAACCGTTAGTTCTCTTCGTGTTTAACGTGGGTCACCATTTGAGGAAACGGAACGGTGATATGGTTTTGATCAAAAGCCAGTTTAACCGCTTCGGTAATCTCAAACATCGTATCTCCGTAGTCTTCCACTTTGACCCACGGACGGGCAACCAACTGAACGGAATGCTGTCCTAACGCACCCACCGCAACGATAGGTTCCGGAGCAGGAAGTACTTTGGGATTCGTATGCAAAATCTCTAAAATAATCGATTTGGCAAGTTTTAGATCATCTTTGTAATCGATGTCGAACGTCATATCGATCCGTCGCGTTTTGTTGTCGGTATAGTTGATGATATTACCCGCGATCAATGCTCCGTTTGGGATAATGATCGAGCGGTTATCCGCTGTCGTCAACGTGGTTGAGAAAAGATTGATAATCTTAACCGTCCCCATTACACTCGACACTTCGATAAAATCTCCCACCTTAAACGGTCTAAAAAAGATAATCAATACCGCCGCTCCGACATTGGCGAGGGTATCTTTGAGCGCCAAGCCGATCGCCAAACCTGCCGCACCGAATACCGCGACAAATGAGGTCGTATTGATCCCCAGATTACTAGCCGCCGCAACGAGCACCGCCACCATCAATGCCACATAAATCGCATTGCTCGCAAACGAAATCAACGTTTGATCGATGCTGGCACGATCCATCCCTTTACGCATCAACATGACGATTTTACGTGCAATCCATTTTCCGATCAAGAAAATAAGGAGAGCTCCGAGGATCTTTAATCCATACTCCGTACCGTAATTGATCGCCAAATCGGTGTAATGTTCGATCTTGGTTTCGACATGCTCGATTTTTTGTAACATACTCTCTCCTTAGCGAATCTCTACGATCTGTTTGAGCTCAAGCCGCTTTTGTTCGCTTTGCGCTTTTGAGCGGTACCCGAATGCACACATAACGGCAACGCTGTGACCGTATTCGAGATCCAAGATCGCTTCAACTTCCTCTTTGTCAAACCCCTCTATCGGGCAGCTGTCGATCTCTAACGTCGCGGCATAGGTCATCATGTTCGCCAAAGCGATATAACACTGCTTCGCTGTCCAGTTCTCTAGTAAAATCTCATCTTCTTCGATGGGTTTTAAATAGTTTTCATAGACACCCATATACATATCGACCGCTTCACTAGGAAGACCTCGACGCTCAAACATCTTTCTCACATAAGGGCTGTCGCTTCGCACCGTATCGTTATCGGTCGTAAAGATCACTAGCTCGGAGCAATCGGTGATCTGGTTTTGATTCCAACACGCACTTTTGAGTGCTTTACGCAAATTCGGATTGCGAACAACGATCAATCTCCACGGCTCCATCCCAAAGGATGAGGGCGACGTTCGCGCCACTTCCAATATCGAGTCAAACTGCTCGCTTGGAATCTGTTTTTCAGTATCGAACGCTTTGCACGCATGACGAAATGCCATCGCTTTTAAGAACTCGGACATAGTTTACCCCTTTGTCGTTCTATGATTTGTACTATTTTAACGTAGAGTTGTTTATGGGGAGTAACAAGATGCTCTAGTAGGAGAGAATATTTGAGATAATTTTGCCACGCTGTCTCTGATGGCTTGGGTCGCCCCCGCTTAATGAGTTCAAAACAAACCGCCGCATTGATAAACCCCTTCCAGAGCTTTACCTCATCGTCATCCTCAGTGCGGCGCGGATACCATAACCGTTCCAAATCTTCATGCGCATCGTAATAACGCCCCTCTTCGAGGGAACAGACAAACGCTTCGCACGATGCTGTTATACTCGCAGATTCTTGCGCCAATAGCCCCGTCCTCCCCGTAAACTGATGCACACATGGTTCGGGAATTTGGCTCGAAACTCTCCCAGCCGCGCTTTGGAGGATTTACCGCTGTCGCAATAAAAGACAAACACGCTCCCCTCAGGCTCTGATTTCAGCAAAGGGGGAGCATACAGTGTCGTCTCAGCACCATCGATAGGATTTAAAATCGTATCAATCAGGAGCACTTTTGTCCCACTTGCTTCAAGCTCTTTTTTGTTGCGTAAAAACTCTTCTTGGGTCCATTCATCGACACTTAGATCGACCATTTTCGCCCCTTTAACTATCATTTTGCGAAAGTTTATCAAAACAATAAATGCTTTAGCCTTAGGATTTTAGGCTACACTTACACTATGGCAAAGAAAAAGAAAAAAATGATAAAACTCAACCAATCCATCCGCCATTTTTTCGGCGATGAAGGATTCGATGAGGGTATTGAGCGAGTCCCTACTGAGGTACTTATTGCCCTCGCCCACACTCTGGGGATATTTGAAGGTTCAACCGATAAAACTTCCTTGATTAGAACGTTCCGCCGTTTATGGTCGGAGGGGGAGACTGACAACCGTGAAATGATCGTCGCGTTTTTCAAAAATGAGGGGAAAATCTATCCCAACCCGAAACCCAAAGAGAAACCGCACGAGCGAGAAGAGAAGATTGATGAACTCTTAGAAGCTTTTGAGATTAGCGAAACGGAGAGACGTGACCTTCATGCGGCGTTTATCGACATCCGTACCCGTAAAATTACCCCCGATAAAATCGCGTCCAAACTCGAGCACATCCGTTATACTCGAAAACGTGAAACGCTTGAAAAAGCGTTAGAGGGGAAATTCAACTACGACGATACGCTGGAGTATTACGCTCCGATCACCTATCGCTTTGAAGATGAAACCTTTACCAAAATCCATGTCATTAAAACCCCGCCGCTGAATGAAAAACGGCTCCACGAAGAGGCATTGGAGGTCTTGGTT
>NZ_DASUIQ010000118.1:0-22569 GCF_036279695.1 Sulfuricurvum sp. | reverse complement strand
CCAAAATACACGCTAAGAGGCTGATTTTAGACGCTCTATACACTGCCCGTGGTCATTTTGTGATAAAAAGTCAAATCCGATAGACTCTACCACATCTCGTGCAGCATCATATAGTTTTCGCTCTGATGCACCGAGTGGCTTCATTATCGGGGCATAAATGAATCGGTCATGGATGGTTGGGATCTTTTTAGATTCCATGAGCGTAATGATATGGTTCCCGATAGACTCATAGATGTTTTCGACATACGCCGAAGCGATCTGAGCGATAGCGACAGGAGTAGCCTCCCTCATTGCTATAGCATCGATCAGGCCGTTTACCCCATCGACATGCTTATGAAACGATACGTTTTTAATTTCTTTTTTAAATGCTACGTTTTTGAGATCAGTAATGATCGTCATTTTCCCGTAAATGTTTTTGGACAGAGGATCACTGAGTGTTTTAATCTTTGATAGGGTTATGAACTCATTGACGATATGGGCGAATGCCTCTTTTTCCCCGAGTGGCGTAGAGTAAATATCCATATCACTAATAGATATGATGTTAGAAACGGATCCGTGGTGAATTTTCCCAAAGTGGCGTAAACGCTCTCCTATAACGGATAGGGCATAATTTGCCCCGGATAAGTTTTCAAAATCGATACACTTAGAGAGTTTAGAGAGATTATCAGGGATATGGGTCATAAACCCTCCTGAGCTTTTTTCCATAATCACGCCGAGATTGTATTTTTCTCCGCTCAGGGCATTATTGTATTGGACAAGCGCGTATCGATATACGTTGATACTTTTTGATCGGGAGTCGATGAGCATACGTTTAGCCTCTTTTGCTTTACGTTAACGAAGCAATCGTTATTTTCCAGACATTTGTCATACATGAGCCGGCTTCTACCGCTCAACCATGCGTGTATCATATCAAGTTCATTCTGTGAAACGGTATAAACTTGCGATATAGTTTGGATAATATCAGCGATAGCGTCAGAGTGTAACATAGAGATATTATAAGAGTAACGTAGTACGTGATCGTGCCCGTCATTTTTAACGATAGAGTATAAAAACCGATGGTAATCTTTTAGATTTAAACAGCCGAAATCATTTATTAGCAGTGGTATTGCACTCCAGTCAGTTTGCCCAAACAGCCTATCGAAATCAATAAGACGATAGTACATAGTGTTAGCATATTTCACTATTAGATGATTTCCCAAGTGCCGATCATAGTTTTTCATAAACTGATCAAAAGGGTAGAGAGAATAAAACGTATTTTTATTGGTCGTTTTTAAAACTTTCGGCATCAGTTCGGATTCTTCTTTTATATCTACTGTGTCTTTTTCCCACTGAACCCCGAAGAAAAGATGACCTTTTGAAATCGATAGATCCAAATCCCTGAAAATTCCAGAGTGTGTTTTTGAAAATCTGATCACTTTCTCTATCTCTTGGTCACTAAGTTCTAAGAAAGCCCCATCGATCATCGGGGCACCAATCTCTTTACCGACGTAGTGAGCTATAAACTCATTGATATTATGTCGACCGCCAACCTCACAAAATTTGATTTGGAAGTATCTCCCATCCGCAGACTCGGCGATAACAGAAAATTTACCGTTTGGCACATTTGGTTCTATATGGCGAAGCGTTGCCTCTAAAATCTCATAATCTACCATTACAGTATCAGCTTTCGTGCTGCAATATCGGCGATCTCCTCATAATAGTGCTGTTTTTCTTCTTCGCTGAGCAGCATAAAGTTATTAATAAACATCTTCATTTCTGGCGAAAATGTTGAAAGTGCAGCTTTAGAAATGGATTGACTATATTTAGATTGGTTAGAAAGTAATTCCTGATTTGTTATTTTATTTCTAGCTTTTTCTGCATCAGTATATAAATCTATAACCTCTACACCTAGAGCAGCCGCAATGGATGGCATATCTCTACTTTGTGGAACAGATGGGTGTAATACTTGCCCCCACTTCTGAACTGTATTTAATTTCTTATTTAAGTCATACGCATTTTGTAAATGATCTCTGAACTTTTCATAGGTATCATATTTATCTTTGACAAGCTTCTTAAAATTTGTTTTATTAAACTCTGCCAATTTTATTCCTTGTTACTCATGGTAAAAATATTACCATTTTATAGTGTAATAAAAATACCACTATTAAGCTATATATAAGTGTAAAATAAATACCATTTGAACCATGGAACAAAAATTATTTAAGAAAATCCTTATCGACTTCGGTTATAGCGATGAAAGCGTCAAGAAAATGATGCAAGGGAAAATGGTCCCTACACTGCAAAAAGCGATCAAACTCCAAGAAGATCATGACATACCGGTACTCGCTTGGAAAAATATTCGCTCATTTGCTGTCCGTACTAAAAAAGATAAGAGCAGTATGCCCGATACACCAGTGCACGTTCAAGAACAATCTGAAAATCAATTACACCAAAAGGAGATCGCATGAGTTTAGAAGAGATGTTCAGCGATGACACCGCACCGTTCCGCACTGTCTATGAAACTGCACAGGCTGTCGTTAATGACTATATGACATTACACAACTGTAAGATCGAAAAGGTCGCAGAGCAGTTGGGAACAACGCGAGGATATTTGTACGGCACCCTTGACCCGAATCAAACACATCGACCTCTCTCTGTTGATCGTATCATTGAAATCACTAACCTAACCGGAGATCACCGCATCATTGATTCAATCAAAGAGGCTTTGAAGTGTGTAGATAAGCATGTACAGTGCACTATCACCGACGTCATGATGGTAGGGTTAAAAATCCAATCTCATACAGGTTCACTCAGCGAAACCCTTTTTGAAGCAGTAAAAGACGGGGAGATTGACGAAAAAGAGGGTGAGCGTATTCGACGTATGGCAATGGATGAGATCACGGCTCTGTACTCGATTATCGGTATGACGAAGTAGGTGGTTGAGATGGCAACGATCACCTTTAAGCGAGGCTCAACACCGTATACGCTTCATACTCACTTCACTGCGGGGAAATCATTAACATTTGTAGAGGCTTCAAAGCCTAAGCAAGATGGTGGGTTAGAAATCTATCACCTATCTCAGCGCATCGCTGATCTGCATAAAAAGTTTCAAGAAGCGGGTGCAACCAGCCCTCTAATGGTGATCGATGAACCAAACGGGAGAGGTGGAACCCATGCCCGCTATTTCTATCGTGGGCATGGATGCCATTTTGAGCACCAAGATGGAGCGAGGGTCTACGGATGAGTATCAAACAAAACCTACTACTTACCGCCAATAAGATCGTTATGAAAGCTCCATTTATTCCTTTCAATCAAAAAATTAAAATTCGAAAAATGATTATGGCTGAGCTTAAAGCCAGTGGGTTCAAGGGGATATGATGGAAGAACATCTATATAACCTGGCATTTGAGCGTTCGGTATTGTCTTCTATCATATTTATCAACTACCATGATGCAGATAATCTTGATGAAATGGTCGGGATGTTAGACGAAAACCTCTTTTATCTCCAAGCGCACAAAAATATCTGCGCTGCGATCCTCAAACTTCACTCATCCGGGCTACCTATCGAAGAGAGTTTTATCCAAAAAAATCTAGTGGCATTAGGTCAGTTTGATGAGAGGACTATGATAGAGGTATTGACTACCAATAGCATAGCAAACATCAAACCCTATATCGATGAGATGGTTGATAAGGCTAGAAAAAGAAAATTGCTAGAGCTGACTACAAAGATAAAAAGCATGGTTTTCGAGGAAAACAACAGTGCTGATGACATCGATGCGATGTTAGAGCTCGAGATGAGTGAGTCTATCATCAAAAGCGGTATGACGATGCCTATCACTATGGAAAAAGCGATCGAAGAGTTTCACACTATGAAGATACCTGAACCGATCCGTACTGGGATAGAAGCACTCGATAATCTACTGTGCGGTGGGTTTGAACCGGCACAGCTCGTCCATATTGGAGGAGAACGTAACGTCGGTAAAACAACGCTCATGAAGCAAATATTGTTCAATACCTCTACCGATAACGACACCCTATTTTTTAGCTTTGAGATGCCTAAATGGAAGATGGCAAAGTACACGGAGCGGATGAGAGGCAAAAGCAATATGAAGCGGTATCACATCATCGACACTAACATGATGAAGAGCCGAGATGTTACCGATGTAGCACGTATGATACGAACTATGTGGCGTAAACACGGTATACGATTTGCCCTGATTGATTCCAAAATGAAACTCAATCACCGATCATACAAAGGTAACAGTGACGCTGAGAAAAAGGGTGAGATTGATTCTATACTCAGCGCGGTAACGCAAGAGACAGGAATCGTTATCCTAATGATCGTACAGGCTTCACGCGAAGAGTTAAAGAGTGGCAAGATGGGGAGCTATGGGTCCGTATTGTCAGATTACGAGACAGATATGCAATTACTGCTCAAAAAGACAGAGGGCGGTATAGAAGTCAGCTGTGAAAAGAACCGCCAAAAGGTATTACATTATCCTGCGAAGCTATGGTTTAACAAAGAAGAGTTGAAGTTCGACAGCATCAAAACGGGTATCGTTACCTATCAGACTCCATCATCGTATACGGATCGTTCCTCTTTGATCGCGGGTAATGATGAGAAAGTGGAGATTATGGTCTTATGAGAATGAATTACAAGAGTTATCCAACCGACTTCATCCAACAGCTCAAACGTGAGAGAGGTGTTGCAGGGCGTAAGAAAGCGCGTGCATTTATGGAATTCTGGGATGATATGGAACACGGAGATCATAATAGCGAATCGTTCTATGCTAAATCGTGGGATATTTCCCGCAGTACTTCTCACGAATGGATCAAAGAATTCAAAGTAGAGATGGATCTATTTGTCGATCATATGTTTCTAAAAAATCAGCAACACTACAATCACGCCATATTTCCAACCGAGCAAAACGAGCAACTACAACCGAGTAAAACGAGCAATGATAAACACCGTAATATAGGAACTTATACAACATCAACCGAGCAAAACGAGCAACTACAACCGAGGGAAGCATTTAATCTAAATGATAATAATCATGCGCGTGAACTTCGTAGAGAATGGTGGAATGACGGTGAGTTTCAGGAACTCTTTTTCATTTACTCTCAAAACACTCGCTTTGTCGGAAAAAAAGAAGATGCGTTCGAACAGTTCACTCGAACTGAAATGAACCCATCAATACTTATCCTATCCGCTGTCCAATACCTACATGATCCGGCGGTTGGAGGTAAACATTACAATCTCGCTAATTTCCTAAAGAACGAAACGTATCTCTCATACATTCCGAAGATGATAAAGGTACAGCATGGGGATCAAGAGATCATCGGAGAGTATGATCGGGTCAATCATCGTATCATCGAGAACGGTAGTAATCGAGTAATAGTATTGACCCCTGAGCGCTTGGTTGAGTTGTTCAAGGTCGGAGCATTAGAGTTTATCAAACCAGTTGGGAGAGCCGCATGATCAATATGGATGCCAACTTCAAAGAGATCAAATCTTTTATCGGATCAATACCGAAGCAGATCAGTTATGGATCATCGGTTGGATTGAATAACCTAGCAACTCATATGCGTGATTCAGAACTTGCAGGGGCTAAGAACGCATTGACATTACGCGGTCGATGGTATGAACCTCGCTCCCGTTTTGGTTTCAATGTTCAGTTCGCAAAAAAGAATGATCTGAATGCCTCGGTCTATACTCGTGCTGATTGGTTGGTGCTTCACGCTGAGGGAGGAACTAAGACGGCACGTGGTCGCATTGCTATCCCTACTGCTGAAGTTAAGCGTAGTAAGCGCGACATTATCACCCGTGCAAATCGTCCACGTAATGTTAAAGGATCATTTCTGATTCACACGTCAAAAGGTGATGCGATTGCAGTTCGCAAAGGTAAAGGTAAACGTTCACGCTTCGTAATCCTTTATTGGTTAGAGAAGCAAGCGAAGATCAAAAAGGTGTTTGACTTTTATGAGATAGGCAAAAAGGTTTACGACCGTAACGCACATCGATATATCAGCGATGGAATTGATATCGCTTTTAGAGGTATGAGATGAAAAGGTACTCCGGCAAGAAACACCCTGCGGGGGGACTCGCCACCCCGAAAAGTCTCTATTTTTTGAGTGCTGAACTTCCTAAACTTCTCACGAATAGAATGTTTACTAAACAAACAATAGGATGGTGATGTATGTCTGATATTGATTTGATCACAGCTTCAAAATGTTTGGAAAAACTTGCGGCGGATGGAATCAAATATACAAAAGGATATTTTTCCCAAATGACAAGTGACGGGAAAATACCGTGGCACCCTAAATCTGGAAGCCCTAAAAAATTCTATCGATATAATGAAGTCAAAGAGGCAATCAAAAATACTCAAGATCCAACCCGTGACGCTCAGAGAGAAGCAAATGAGCAGAAGCGCATAGAACCAGTCGATTTGTTTGCGGCAGTCGGTACTTATGAGAGTATTGCTGATATGGACGATGATGAGCGTGAGGCTTATGATCTTGAATGCAAACGAGAGATGGAAGAGGCTCGTAAAGCTAGAGAGGCCGCTTTAGCAGCTGGTGCAAAAGATACCGGAGATAATGAAGAAAAACCGCTCGCATCAATGAAATTGAACGATGTAAAAATCGTCAAAGAGTATTGGTTGGGTGAAAAAGCAAAAGCCGAAGTAGAGCAAATGAAAAAAGTGCTCATTCCAAAAAATGAGGTTGCCGGAGTCATTGAGTTTATGATCTCACCGATCAATACCAAGCTTGATGAAATACCTCACAAGATGAGAGCTCATTTTAGTGATTTTCCTGATAAACAATACCGTTGGTTGATCGATCATATCAATCACCTTAAAGAAGAGCTTCATAACAGCGGGAAAGAGCTTCTATGACTATGATTATGAGCCCACGTCAGCTAGAGCTTGCAGCGTTTGGTCTAATGCTATTTAAACCAAAGCCAATTTTGAGCGGTAGCGAGTGGGCTGATGAATATTTTTATCTCTCGCCAGAGTCAAGTGCTCGCCCCGGAAAGTGGAAAACGGATCCGTGGCAAAAAGAGATACTTGATGAGATGACCAATACCACTACTCCTTTTGTGTCTGTTGAAAAATCGGCACGCGTCGGGTACACAAAAATGCTCAATATTGCCCAAGCATATTTTATACATCAAGACCCTTGCTCAATACTACACGCCCAACCAACAGACGGAGACATCATAGGGTATGCAGAGGACGAATTTGAGCCTATGATCCGTGATAATGAGGTTATACGCGAAAGGGTGAATACCCATAATACTAGAGGGCGTAATAAGAGAGAGAAAACGGTTAAAAAAATGTATCCAGGAGGAATATGGGAGGGTATCGGAGCACACTCTCCCCGTAATTTTAGACGGAGAACTACCAGAGTTACTATGGGTGATGAGATAGACGGATGGGAATTTGAAGCGGGTAAAGAGGGTGACCCGATAGCATTGTTTCAAAAACGATCACAAGGGTTTTGGAATAGAAAGAATATCTTAGGTGGAACCCCAACGCTTTTAAAGACTTCAAAAATTCATAAAAGAGTTAAAAGCGGTGATGGAAGACGCAGATTTTTGCCGTGTCCTCATTGCGGTCATATGCAAACGATTGAATTTGAGAACTTCCGATACCAGATCGATGAGAATGAAATGCTTATCAAAGATTCGGTTGTGCTTGAGTGCATAAGCTGCTCAGGGCTCATTGAAGAGAATCAAAAGAGGGAAATGGATGAAAAGGGTGAGTGGATAGCAGAGCGTCCATTTAAAGGTCACGCTTCATTTAATATATGGTCAGCATATGCGCACGATCCGAACTATCAATGGCACGATATAGTTCAGGAATATCTTGATAGCAAAGACGATGATCTTAAACTCAAAGTTGTCACCAATACGGTATTTGGGAAACCGTGGGAAGAGAAGATCGAAAAGAATCAACCGGAGGATATTCTATCTCTAAAGATTGATCTACCAGAGGGGATTGTTCCTCCTAAAACAGCATCGGTTGTAATGGCGGTTGACGTACAAAAGGATCACTTTTGGTTCGAGATTAAAGCGTTGATGTATGGGAACGGAACCCATTTGGTTCGTTATGGACGATTAGAAACGTGGGCTGATGTAGAGCTCGTGATGAGAACCCCTTATTTTGATAATACTGGTGGGGTTCATACGGTTAGAATTTGCGCGGTGGACTCAGGGTATCTCACGGACGAGGTTTATGAGTTTTGTGCTATGAACTCCGACATCTGTATTCCTACAAAAGGTGGGAATCATACTATGAGTTCTCCGTATGTTGTCAGCAGTGTGGACAAAGATGTAAATGGCCGTCCGGTTGCCACAGGGCTAAAACTCTATAAGCTTGATACGGGGTATTACAAAGACATCCTCGATGCTAAGATCAAACGCTCCATCGATGCGGTAGCGACCGGAGAGACGGCGAAGAACAATCTCCTCAGCTTCCACAGCGGAACAGACGCCCTGTACGTCAAGCAATATACCAGTGAGTACAAGCACGTTGAAGTCAATCCAAAAACAGGAGTGGAAAAAAGCGATTGGCGTACAGTTTCTGAAAAAGCGGATAACCATCTATGGGACTGCGGTACCTATATAACATTTTTGGGGGAATTGATTGGTATTCGATTTTTACCGAGTGAACCTATCGAAACCGTGACTAGACGCCGTGAGCGTCGTGTACCACGTCATCACGATGACGATGAATCAAACTATTAGGGGGAAATTATGAGTTTTTGGGATGGAAGAGAGAATATTAATAAGCGTCCGTCAGTTGAGCGCAGAACAGAGCGGGTAATACACCATTGTATGGAAAAATACTCCATCGGAATTGGTCAAGCAATCGAAAAAATAATGAAAGAAAAACTATACGATGAACTTTTGAGCGAACTTTCAGAGATTTATCCCGACATTTTAACCGCTTCATAATTGAAAAAACCACTAATTTCTCAAAAAAATCACTAAATTTTTACAAATTTTACAAACTTTTTTAGCCGTTTTTTCGGCTATTTTATTGTCAAGGTTAAAAAAACAAACTTTTAATCTCCTATTTTGCGAACTTTTACGTTACTAGCAAAAAAAAGAAAAAAAGTTTAGGTCTAAGTTTTTTGGCCTAAACTAATTTTTTAGATTCTGACAAACTGCCACCATACTTTTAGAAAGGTTTGGTTTTGGCACAAACACTCGGACAACAACTTGACGCTGTTCAAACTGCTATCACTGCAGTCCAAACCTCTCAGAGCTATGAGATGGACGGGCGCAAATTAACCAGAGCCGATCTCGAAACACTTTATCAACGTGAAGATTCTCTAATTTCTAAAATCGAGATCCACGGACGCAACTACACTCCCGGACAAAATACATCCCCTTTGAAAACGAGAGCCCATGTTCAGTTTTCTTAAAAAAGTATTTTCCCGCGGGAAAATTATTACTGTATTTTTAAAATCGATAAAACAATTTTATATTTTTGAGATTTTGTTGTTTGGGGCATTACTATATCTGCTTGGGGCATTTATCCATATCCATTTGAATCCGAGTATGTGGAATTTAATTACACGTACTATTTTAGGGATTGTTTTTTTAGGTTTCATTGTCTTTGTATTTATCATCATTGATCTTAAAGGCGGAAGAAAATGAGCCTTTTTAGAGATGCAATGAATATTAATCGAGGTTTCTATGAGGGCGGTAAACGCACCGGAACCAATCAAGACTTTTGGAATGCAAACAGCGATTTTGAAAATACCGCTTCCCCTGATCGTGACACTATGCGCGCCCGTGCTCGTTGGCTCCATGAGAACAATGCGATTATGGCAAATATCGATGGAACTGTCGTACGCAACAGTGTCGGGAATGGGTTCACGTTTCAGTCAAAAACCGGAAAAGAAAATATTGATAAACAGATCGAAGCATTGTGGGCTGAATTTATTAAACCCGTTAATTGCGATGTAACCCGCCGTCAGCATTTCGGAGATATGCAGTCTCTTATCTTATCACAGCGTATGTGCGATGGTGAGATTGTTATTAAAAAACACCTTACTGGTAAAAAGAATAACCCGTTCCAAATTCAGCTTATCGAGGCTGATCGATTCGATGTATCGTATAAAGTACGCGTTAATAACTCGAATGTCCTTAGCAGTGTTGACGGTATCGAATTAAATACACTAGGCGCACCGCAAAACTATGTATTCCGTGAAGGGTTAATGAGTTCGGTCAAAGTCCCAGCATCCGAAGTAATCCATTATTTTCGTATGGACAACCGTGCAACTCAGTATCGTGGATTATCCGAATACAAACAGGCTATTGTAGACCTTCGTAATTTTGCAGGGTATCAAACCTCTACACTCAAATCGGCTCGGGCTCGTGCGAGTGTGGCGTATGCTATCGAGACGACCAACGTCGGGGGGCATGTCGGTGCACTAGCTGGTAATAAACAGGAAGAAAACGATCCAATCTACGATATCAACGGTGTAATGGTCCACTACCTGAATAAGGGCGAAGTAATGCACCAATTCGACCCGACGATCAAGGGCACTGAATACGGTGAGTTTGTCCGTTCATGCGTTCGTCTCATCGCAGTAGCTCGTAAAGTCAGCTATGAACTTGCATTTCGTGATTACTCTCAGGTGAATTTTTCCAGTGCCCGCGCCTCATTCATCCAAGATCATAAGCGGTTTAATAATGAGCAATGGCACTTGGTTACGTATGTTCTTAACCCATTATTTGAAGATTTTCTTGATGCAAACGTTATGGCAGGAAATATCAAAGGGTTGAGTGCAAGTGCATATTTTCTCAACAAATCGGATTTTTGTCAGCCTCGTTGGGTAGCCCCTGCTCGTGAGTGGGTTGACCCTCTCAAAGATATCAATGCAATCCAAAAAGAGATCGACATGGGGATCACTACCATCGGAGAAGTTGCCGCCGCACGCGGTAAAGATTTAGAGGATGTTATCGCAGATCGTGTGAAAGAAAACAAGATGCTCAAAGACGCTGGAATTTTAACAAAGGAGGAAGCGAATGCCTAAAAAATTGAGTCCAGAAAAGCTGTTAGAAAATAGCGATTTTGTACGTGCTCAGATTGAACCCGGCTCTGTCAATGCGGATGAGCGTCGTGTTGCTATTTTAATATCGACCGAAACACCCGTCCGCCGTTATGACTATTGGAGCGGTCAGTACTATGAAGAGGTGCTATTGCACGGGGATGAGAACGTTGATCTCACCCGCGCCGCTACCGCGAAATTGCGATGGATGCACGGTAGTGGAAAATACGGAGAACTCCCGATCGGGAAGCTCGAAAATGTCACATTGGCAAACCGACAGCTTCGTGCTGAGGCGGTATTCTCTCAGGCCAACCCGGACGCGGATATGTTCTGGCGTATGGTCGAAGAGGGGACACTTACCGAGATTTCGGTCGGTGGGTCAAAGATGGATAACCGTGTTACCGAGAGAGATGGAAGCATCGCTCTAGTAGAGGTGACACGTTGGGCATTTCACGAAGCTTCGCTCGTGGATATTGGTGCCGATCCGAGTGCGGGAATCGGTCGAAGTGAAAATCAAACAAAAGGAGAAATCGTGAACGAAAAATTGGAAGCGTTACAACGCCAACTCGAAGAACTGAAAAATCAAGGTGCGGACCAGTCTGCTATTGAGCGTAAAAATCAAGAGATCCAAGTGGCAATGACTGCACTTGCTGATGAAAACAAAGAGCTCAAACGTGTAGCAGGTATCCGTGAGTTAATCGCCGCTAAACCAGGCGTGATGGGTGATGATGATGTCAAGCGTTTTCTTGATGACAAAGCAAAAACAGCGGATGATCTCGCTCGTGCAATGCTTGATAAAGCTACTGAGTCACAAACAAATGTTCCGTTTCAACGTGGTGAAGACACTCCGAATGTATATGTGATTGGTCAGCAAAACCACAGTGATATGATGCGCGCCATCGGGGATAGCCTCATTATGCGAGCAGGGTTGAATGTTACCGATGCGCATAAAGACGTCGATCAGTTCCGTGGGGCATCGATGTTGGAAATCGCACGTATGGTTACCGGATATAGCGGGTATGACAAAAACGAGTTGATCAAACGTGCGATGAGTACGAGTGATTTTCCTACGTTGCTCGGAAATGTAGCAAACCGTGTACTCTCCGTCGCTTATGAAGAGGAAGCAGGAACATTCGATATGTGGACCATTGCTGAAGATGTAGCTGATTTCAAAACACGTACTGAAGCTAGCCGTGACAGACTGGGTGGACGTCTGCGTAAACTTACTGAGGGTGGTGAGAAGAAAAATAAAGAGACATCAGAGAGCGCAGAATCATGGCGCATCTACTCATACGGTGAATCTTTGAAAATCAATCGTGAGATGTTGATCAACGATGATCTCGGAGCATTTAACAATATCATTCTTGACTTCGGTGCAATGGCAAAGCGAACTGCAAACGGTCTTGTATATGATCTACTTCAATCCAAAGGTGAATATGCAGGCTATAAAATGGCAGATAACAAAGCTATTTTTGATGCAGCACATGCAAACTATACCTCTACCGGTACAGCATTATCTACCGATTCGCTTACCGTTGCGCGTACATTGATGCGCCGTCAAAAAGATAAATCAGGTACGGCGCTAAGTATTGCACCTAAATTCCTGATCGTTGCTCCAGAGCAAGAGACATTAGCTCTCCAACTCATCACCAGTGAAACACAACTCGGTCAAGCGAATGCCGGTGTAAAAAATCCGTTCCGAAATGCTGTAGATGTTATTGTTGAATCTGAACTCGCCGCGACTGCGTGGTATATGGCCGCTGTACGACGTACATTGAAAGTCGGTTATCTGCAAGGTACAAACCGCCGTCCGATTGTGGCTGAAAAGAGCCGTGATCTTAGCGGTGTCGAGTATGAGTGTGTGTTTGATTTCGGTGTATTTGCCGAAGATTTCCGCGGTCTTTATAAAAATAACGGTCAATAAGGAGTAACCAATGTCAGTAAAAGAAGCAATTGAAGTTCAAGAGGGTGATGTAATCGATTATACCTGCCCGGGTGCGATCGATGTAGGTGATGTTGTACCGCTCGGTACTGGAATGATCGGTATCGCAAAAACAAGCGGTCTATTAGGTGAGGTTATTGCACTTTATATCGAGCGTGTGTTTGAGATCAATGCGACTACTGCTGATGTAATCGCTATCGGTGATGTTGTTTATTTCGATGCAACAAACCGAGCGATCACTACGACTGCAACATCAAATACTCGTGCAGGTCGTGCGGTGAGTGCCAAAGCCGCTGCAACTGCAGGGACTGCGTTCGTCAAAATCAATGCGGCTTGAGGTGTGTGATGTTTGTAAAAATCAAATATCCTGAAACATACCGAGGGAAAGAGCACGAAGCGGGTGCGGTGATCGAGGTCGGAGACGATCTAGGGGGGCGTATGATCTTAGCGGGTAAAGCTACACGCGCCTCTAAGCCTGAAAATGAGATCACAGCTGAGTCAATCGAAGCTATGGATTTCAATGAAATCAAAAAACGTATCTCTGAACTGAAAATCGAAACGGTGAACGGCAAAAAAGATACATTGATCGCTGCACTTAAAGCGCATTACGGGGTATAGCTATGAATTTAAAAGACCAACTCGCCGCTGACATGGAAAACGTGTTTATGAACTCCGAAGAGCTTGCCAATTCGGTAACGATAGATGGTAATCCGGTATCAGGGTTTTTGCTCGAACAATCGGGTGAGATGGAAGAGTTGGTCAATGTGCTCAAAGTTGCTTCAAGTACAGCCATCACCGCTGATTCAGTGATCATCGCAAAGGGCAAAACGTATGGTGTTGCAAGCGGTCCCCATAATGATGGGTTCGGATCTGTTACAGTCGTTTTAGGTACGCCGTTATGATGGGTGAAGATGATGTAAAAACCCGTATTAACGATGCGATTCGTCCTATCGTTAAGACGGGGGATGTTTTCGTATTCCGACGTACACCAATGGCAGCATCTCTCAAAGAGGTTGTGTTTGCGGTTAAAGTCAAGCGCGATGCAGACATCGGGGAATCGATGGTTAATGCGTTGATGAGCTTGGGAAATGCGGGGGATATTAACTTTCCTGAGAAGATCGAGTTTGCTGAGAGTACGCTCGATTTTAATGATGGTTTGGAACACGAGTATTTTATGGTCAAAGCGACGCTTTGGTCAGGAGATTGATATGAAAAAACAAAGTGGCGATGTTACAGATGTGACACTTACGATTGAGGATGGCACCACCATTATCATCGAAAATGTCGGCGAATACAGCGGGACGGTTACAGTCAATGAGGCTATTGCTAATACGCTAAAAAGTACAGGAAAGGTAAAAGAAGATGGCGAATCAAAAGACGCTTAAAAACGTTGTCCTTGCAAAATCAGGGGGCACTCCGGTTGCCGGTGATGTCATCACAACAAATGGGGCTGTCTTTGTAAATCCGAAAATCAAATCGGGTGATTATAAAGACATGGGTAACGGGATGATGGGTGCTACTAAAACCTATATCGATCCAAACTGGGTGACTGCTGAGTTTGATATTCCGGTACAAATGAAAAAAGCATCTGCGCTTGGGGTTGCTCCTAGCATCGATGAGCTTTTAAAAATCGTAGGGCTTGCTGAGACAATCACTGCTTCTACGAAAGTAGAATATAAACCGGGTGGAACAGTCGGTACAGGTCAGATCAAGGTGTATACCGACGGTTATGTTCGAGCTCTCACCGGAGTAACCGGAAACTTGAAGATCAGTGGGAAAATCGGTGAACCTTTGGGCGCTGTATTTAGCGTAAAAGGATTTATGGAATCTCCTGAAGCAACAGCGGAAACAAATCCTACTGTAACGCTCGATACTGGTATGGCTCCTATCGTTTCAAAAGTTACGGTATTGACCGTCGGTGGGTCACAATTGAATGCTGATAGCTTTGATCTTGACATCGGGAATAAGATCAATGAACAGTACGCAATGGATCTTAGTGAATATCAAATGGAAGATTTTGACCCAACTGCAACTGTTACGGCTATCAAAGTTAAAGGGACTGATGAACAAACATGGGCTGACTTTGCAGCTGGTATGGTGCGTGCGATCATCATCCAAGTTGGAGCGGCAGGGTCTATGGTTGAAATCAGCATCCCATACGCGATGCTCAAAGATGTAGCCGAGAGTGACGATGCAGGGAATGTGAAGATTTCACGCACATTCCGTGCCCAAGCGTCCGCCGGAAACGACAACTATACGATCACTTACAAGTGATAAGAGGGGTTAGCCTTCCCCTCGCCATTTTGAAAAAGGCAATGAATTTTTTGATCAAAAAATTTCCCGCGGGAAAATCCAAAAAAAGGCAAAAAAATGGCACTACAATCTAAAGTAGATGTGAAAATCGATATTGATGATATGAGTTTTAACGTTACTGTATCAAATCTTTCAAAAGATCAACAGACTACGTTAGTAGAAAAAAACGGCGATTTCGAAGCTAAAGCAAAAGAAAAAGCGCAACTTTCAAAACAGTTGAGTAACAAAATCGAACGCTATCAACTCCTCAAAGCGGATGGGCAGAATAAAGAAGCATTATTGATTTTGGATGAGATTGAATCCATTGAAGCTCAGATCGGTACACAAGACCAAAAAGAGATTGAAGATATGCTCGGAGAAGTATATCGTTCCCGTTTCTTGATGATGGTAACAGGTCCCGATAAAGAACGGATGCGGTCGTACATCGATGAGCATAATATCAATTATTATGAAGCCATGATTTACATCGAAAACGAGGCGAAAAAGGGAAAGTCAAAAGGCTAAAGCGGTTTGCTAATGAGTATTCAAGAGGTCAAAGTTTCATGCATTTGCATGAAGAATTAGACCAATTGGATGATGATGCGGTATTCATCCCTGCTGATGAGGAGGAACGAGTCTTCACCGATTGTTTTCATCTTTCGTTAAGCAGATCAATGGACGGTCCATATTCTGATTATTCGGTTGTGCGTGATTTTGCAAAAAAGTATGAAATTGAAGCAATCGAATTATTTCGGGTAATGAAAATGATGGTTTTGGAATTAACGGATAAATAGAACCCAAAATGCCATAAAAAAAACAATTATTGGAAGTAAAAAACCAATAGTGGCAGTTCTAAAAAGAGAAGATAAATATTTCATAGGAGGCAGTATATGGAAAAAGAACTTAGAATTAACCTTACAAGTATATTTGACTCCAAAGGTATAGATAAAGCAAAGCGAAGTTTTTCCGAGTTAGAGCGTGAATCTCTTCGTACTGCATCTTCTCAACGTTCAATTTCTACCGCCAGTTCTGATGCGGCTCGATCAGTTGATACTCTATCAGAGCGTGTTGGGTTTATGGGTCATGCTTATGTAGGGTTCCAAGCTGTTGTAGCCGGATCATCATTTATGTCTGATGTGACAAAATCAGCTATAAATCAAGCAGATACGTGGAACCTGTTAGAGGGACGTTTACGCCTTGTAACAGATTCCAGTAGACAACTCGCATCGGTACAGGGGAGCCTTTTTGATATTTCGCAAGAGAGCCGTACCGGATATGAGCAAAATGCTGATCTTTATGCTCGTATCGCACGTGCTACACAAGACCTAAACAAAACTCAATATGAGAACCTCGATGTTACTGAGGCGATCAGTAAATCGTTTATCGTATCAGGTGCCGCATCTGAGAGTGCAAAAGCGGCAGTTATTCAGTTAGGTCAAGGGTTTGCATCAGGGACACTACGCGGGGAAGAACTTAACTCAGTGCTCGAACAGGCACCACGACTAGCCGAAGCTATTGCAGACGGTATGGGTGTCAGTGTCGGTAAACTCAAAGAGATGGGGGCAGAGGGCAAGCTTACCGCTGAAAAAGTCTATGAGGCAATCCGAACTCAAAAAGATGCGATCGAAAAAGAGTTCGATCAAATGCCAAAAACAGTAGCACAATCTCTTGTTGTACTGCAAAATCAGATAGGTTTGTCCATCAGCGAATTTGACAAAATGCATGGGGTTACAAGCTCTATAGCGAGTAATATCACCGATCTTAGCGGTCTTCTTTCAGAACATAGCGGAGAGATTGGTACGTATGCAGGATATGTCGGAGAGGCAGTAGCCGCTATATTGATTTGGAAAGCGGGAACAATTGCAATGGGAGTTGCACAATCTGCATATACTGCGTATATTGCGGCTTCTACTATTGCTACAACTTCATATAGTATCGCTACCAATATGACAACTGCTTCCGTTACTACTTTGACCGCTCGTCAGGTCGCCGCAAATGTAGCACTTTCAGGTTGGAATAAACTTGTTGCTATTAACCCATATATGATAGCCGGAGCAGCTATCATCGGGGTAGGGTTAGTATTAAAAAATCAAGCAGATGAGCTAAGAGATTCAGTAAAACGCACTGCAATAGACGTATCAAATCTTAGTGAAAAAGCAATCAAAGCAAAAATAACGTATGCAACTATGCAGCTTGGAGCGGTCAATGACAGTATTGAAAATCCATCTATTGCAAAGTCATTATTTGGGAATGTAAGAATTGATCTAAATAGACGTGCTCAATTAGAAAATGAAATAAAAGAATATGGTAAAGCTCTGCAAGCGTTCCAAGATGAAGCTAATACTCCGTCAAAAAATACAACTCCAAAACCTGATCCTTTGTCTGATAAAGAGCTCAAAAAAATTGAAGCTCTAAAAGAAAAACAAAAGCGTGCCTCTGAACAGCTCGCTAAATTGAATAATGATTTGGATAATGAAATCTTCAAATCGACTGCAAGCGAATATCAAAAATCTATGAAGCTTATCGATGATTCGGTGACAAAATATCGTGATGGCGGTGCCGATAAAATCAAAACTGCACAACTCGTATCACTGAAACAAGAAGAGTACCTAGACGCCGAGTATGCTAAAGCGATGGGGCAGTTCGATTCTCTCGATAAAGAGAGTTATGAAAAATCACTAAAACGTATAGAACAGGCTAGTTCTATGTACGCGGCCATCAATGAAGCTTCGGGTAACTGGTATGACAACGAAATTGTCAATATATCGAACCGTGCCGCAGAGTTTGCCGCTGCGGGAAATGATGTTATAGACATTGAGCGATATGTGTCAGCTTCGATGCTATCCATCGATGAAAAACGGGCAAAAGAGCAAGCGGATCTAGCCAAAAAAACATTTGAGGAACAAAACAAGTTTTGGATTGACCTCATGGGTAATATTAAAAATGCGTCGGCAGAGCAGTTCTTTAATGCTATGAAAGGTGATTTTACTTCATTCGGGTCGTGGTTAAAAGACTTTTGGGGAGCGATGACGAACTCACTCGCTCGAGGTCTATCAAAATCTCTCGCGGACGCTATGATCGATACCGGAGCGGGCGGTATTCAAAACATCTTCAAAACATTCGGAGGGCTTGGATCGGTTTTCGGGATGTCTGCAATTCCTGAAGCACTGTTAGGGGCTACTACTGATAGTGCAGGCTTTACCACTACTGCAGGCGGAACCGTTATGGACGCAGCGGGTCAGATCACCAAAGAGGGGAGCGATTATGCAAATGTTGTGAGTGCTATTAATGCCGCATCAACCGCTAATACCGCATATTCTGTTTTGACAGGAGGTTTGGCATCTATCGGAACAAACATAGCGACAGGTTTCGGGTATTTAGCTGAGGGTTTGAATGTCGCCGGTCTGACATCTGCGGGTGCGGCAGTATCTGAGTTTGGGTTAGGTGCCGGATCAGTATTCACCGGGGGAAGCGGATTTGCGGGTATGAGCGCTATGGGTGCAGGGCAAATTTTTAGCGGTGCGGCCGCAGGTGCTCTCGGCGGGTATGCTCTTGGTTCACTTGGCGATGCTTTATTTGGTGCAGATACACGAGCGGGAAGCTACGGTGCTATCGGTGGTGGGGTCGGCGGTGCAATAGGTACCGTGATTTTACCAGGTGTAGGAACTGCAATAGGTTCAGCAATCGGAGCAACATTGGGCTCTCTGATTGGCGGTATGTTTGGTAAAACCAAACAAACCGGAAGCGGATATTATTTTTCTGGGATGACCAACTCAGAGAATGTATTTGATACGGCTCAAACATATGCAGATTTCAAAAAGAAGAGTTGGTTTAGCTCTAAATCTTGGACAGATTTTTACGCTCTGAGCGATACCGAAAAATCAAAAGTAAAAGGGTTATTTGATACTTATGATTATCTACTCGGTCAGCTAGGTAGTTCTGATGAGATAGCTCTATCAGCCGGCAAATATTCCGGTACCTCTTTTCAAGACCAATTGGCAAAAAATTTCATATCAGCATTTACTGATGTTGAGTCTGCATCTACCTTGGCTACGATTTATAGCTATTGGGCTGATTATGCAAAATCAATCAATCAGACTATATCTGAGGCTTTCGCATCATCTATAGGTCTATATCTATCGGAGACACGAACATTTACTGAGTGGAAGTTGGGTAGCGGGACGGTTGAACAGCTCAAATTCACAGCCGATTATCTCACTAAAGACCTAGCCGCTCTTGAAAACCAAATGGGCGTTAGCGGGATCACCGTCGATAACTATCTATCCAAATATGAAGAGGCGATGAGATCATCGTTTACTCCGGAGACTATTACATCGTGGAAAAATCTCGGTGAAGCGCTCATGGCCGCTACCGATGCCAATAACAAGTATATCGATACATTGAATAAAATAAGTTCATCTGCTCAGAGACCTGCTGACATGATGATGTATAAGGTTAATGATATGGGGAATGATTTATCAACTGTTACTAATCGCTTGTTATTTGAGATGGTTAGAGAGTTGAAAAGCATCCGAACTGATAACCTATTTGCAGGGGCATCAGCATGAAAGTTCTAATACCATCCAATTTTACCCTAGTCAATAGCACTATTCCTGTTAATGAAGCTCAAATTTTTCAGCACAGAATATATTCCATAGGGGAAAAAACGGTTTATGGGAACGGGATATACATTCGAAAAACAGCTACGGATACTTTTCCCGCTTTTGACAATAAAAAGTGGTACGTAGAGGGTGATAAAGCTTCATTTGCCGGATCAAATTACCTTTTTCAAAAAAAAGTTATGTTTTTGTCCCCTGATGCAGACACAGCAAATTGGGAAGTCGTAACAGTCTCTGCATGGTCAATCAATACTGCCTATACTGTAGGGCAAGTGCGATCGAAAGATGCAAAAACATTTCTTTGTATCAAGTCACATACGTCCCCATCGATCAATTCAGTGCTTGATTGGTCAAGTGGACAAGCATCTACATATTACACGGGCGGATATTGTCGATTTAATAACCGATACTATAAAAGAATTAGCGGGTTTGATGCCTATAAATCCGCGTCAAAAGCTACCCCTGACAGTAGCTATGCCGCTAAAGTATGGGTTGACGTATCCGACGTAATGCTATTTCCCTCATCAAGTTCGGCGTACTGGATCGACATCACGGATCAGAATTGGGCAGGTGATATTTTTTATTCATCCGGTGCGGCTACATTCCATAATGGAGTAGTCTACAAAGCAAAAAATAATATTATTTTGCCTAACCCTGATACCAACTCAGAGAGATGGGCTAACTCATCAACATCTATCCCTACAAATAAAGATGATTGGACATATGCAGGAGCAACTAATCGTTTTAGAATGTTTGACCAGTATATAACAACCTATACAGAGTCAAATGAACCTTTGGAAATATCCATTACTGATCTTGATTTCAACTCAATATTCATAGGCAATATATTCGGTGATTCAGTGACTATTCAGGTCATCAACAATGTTGATTCCTCTGTAGTTGAAGAATCTACTATAGACCTCACTTATGACTGCGTGGACATTATGGATTATTTTTTGGGGGACTGGATGGATTACCGTCTCCCATCAGTCAAATATGATAGAACTTCCGTTTACAGCGATGTATCTGCAACTATTACTTTTAGCGGTGATCTGATTCAAGTAGGAATATTCTGTATCGGTAAGGCATATTTTATCGGTACAGAAGTGTGGGACGCCTCTATAGAGGCATTGGATTTCTCATCAGTTGTTGAAGATACTGCGACAGGAGAAGTTTATCTGCAAGAGGGCAACGAGTTAAAGGTTAAATCTATCGATCTGTGGGTTGAAACTAGATCGCTATACGCGATAGATCAGATTTTAAAGAGAGCCAAAGGTAAACCTGTTGTGTTCCTGTCAAAAAATGAAAATTTGGACACATACGGTTTCCCAAGGAAAAAACATGAGATCCTTAAAGGTCCAGTCAAATCAATCATATCACTTGAAGTAAGGGAGTTACTATAATGCAAACATTACCGGACATTTCAGATTTGCCACCGGCACCTGATCTATCACTCGCGTCAACGCTGAAAGAGCGTATCACTAATTTCTTGAATGCTTTGCCGACAATGGTCACAGAATTTAAAGCGTTTATTTCGGCTATGAGAATATTGGCTGCGGAAATTTATTCAGCAGCGGTATCGGCTGAATCATCGAAGAACTCTGCGGCCGCATCAGAATTAAACGCACGCGCATACGCTAACTATCAAGGTATTTGGACTGAAAAAGGATATTTGCAAGGTCAAAGTGTTCAAGCTTCAAACGGTGCGTTTTATGTATGCAATGTTACTCATACAAATCCGAGTGACCCAACCACTAATACAACTGGAATTTGGACTATAGGTGTTCCGATCGGAGCTATCGGAAATATCAACTCACCATTATTTGAGTTATTAGCAAAGAGCTCATTCATTATCAAGGGCGTTGGCAGTATCACGTATGCTTGTGCCTCAGCAAGCACCTATACCGACCGATACGATGCTCTTCAATCTGCGGCGATTAATACTCCAAGATTTGGAAGATATGGATATTACAGCGAACCAAGTAGCACGAATTTATTGCTTAACTCAGATACTCTAAGTACCCAAACGGTAACAGTAGTATCAGGAACTACCTATACATTGTCATTTTATGATACTGGGTCTGTAGTACTAAGCGGAGGCGGTAGCGGAACATTAACCGGCACAGCAGCATATCCTCAAAGAGTAGAGCTTACTTTCGTTGCTTCGTCAACATCTGTAACGCTCACGGTGACAGGAACTTGCCGATACTCGCAACTTGAAGCAAAGACATTTGCATCATCCTATATACCGACGACGACTACCTCAGTGACTAGAGCATCTACGGTATGCCCAATACAGGTATCAAACAATATGCCATCTATCAAAAAAGGGATGACATTCGTATGTGATTACTATGCATTAGGTCTATTAGCCAACACTAATCAAGATTTACTCGGAGCACGACTAAATGCAAATGAGTATATGCGATTTGTCATAAGTGGAAATACATCGTATAGATTATTATTGATGATCGGTGGTGTGGCATATACGGCTACTATTTCAAAAAGCATATCTATTAAAACTAAAAATCGTGTCGCATTTGTCGTACATGATACCGGGTTTGTGGAATTGTTTGAGAATGGTGTATTTATTGGAAGCGCCAATCTTGGGGTATTGCCGCGCGACCCTACAATGCCGACAAACATGTATTTAGGTGGTTATGACTCTAC
>NZ_DASUIQ010000117.1:0-19811 GCF_036279695.1 Sulfuricurvum sp. | reverse complement strand
CCCCCTCAAACGGTAAAATCCTCGCTGCCGCGATCCCCGTATCGATCGCATCACGGACATCTTCTTCGTAGGCGGATAAAAAGAGATCGACTTTGAACGGCAATAGATATTTCGAGATTTTTTCTCCGCCCGTCCAAGCCGAACGGACAATATCCAGATTATACGCTTCGATCGATTTTGTGATCCGCAAGCTGGTGGCGGCATTGTTGCGGGAGATGATAATGACTTCGATGTGTTTTCCATCATCAAATAGCGTGTTGATCGCTAAAAAGTTGTTGACGAGGTCGAATGCCGTGCCCGGTTGCAGGAGGTCGAGCTCTTTTTCGAGCTGATGCTGATAGTACTCTTTGAGCCCTTTTTCTTCAAAAATGCTATTTTCTTCTTCCAAAGAGAATAATGCCCTCGATGAGATGGCAATAACCAGTTTGTTTTCTAAATCATACCCCATCAACGAGCCCTATAAAGAGATTCATGCTTCGCAACGCAAAGCTATTGCGGGCATTATAGCACTATTAGCTCGATGGGGTATCGACCGCTGTAAAGAAGGTATCGGTTTTCGCCGTTGCCCGTGGGATCGGTTGGGTGAGCGCCGATTCGTCTTTTTCACCTGTACGGATACGCTCGACTTCAAGAACCGGAGTGACCCACATTTTCCCTGCACCGTGACCTAAATCCTGAGTATGGGCGCGGATCGCTTCCATTGTCAGTGCTTTGGTTTTTTCATTAGATACGACGATGAGGAGCATCACTTTCGGATACAAATCGGGAGCGTTATTTTTCTCTGCAATACCGAGTGAGCCTTTTCCGATAACATCGGTTACGGTTACCCCTTCGATTTCATTATCGAACAGTTCGCGAAGAACATCATTTAGACAGTGTTTGTTAAATACAGCGGTAATCTGAAACATTTTGGACCTCTTTTAGTGGTTTGTGATAACGTCATTATAAAGCGAGTTTGTGTGAGGATTCACCAATACACTGCTTATAAATTAATCAATGATTGAAAAAGAAAGTGCATAGCGTGTTCTTGCGGGTGGATGCTACAAAAATGTCATACATCTATAAGAACAGCTCTTGCAACGACTAAACAATATAATCCATTTTTAGGAGCACAGCATGGCAAGAGATACGCTAATCGGCGGAGCATTATGGGAAGAGTATTCGAGCGAAGTACAACGACGGATGAACGATCCGATCAATATGGGGGAGATTACTCAAGAAGAGGCGGATGCTGCGGATAAAAAACTGATCATTGCCGATTTCGGTGCGGAGAGCTGCGGAGATGCGGTACGGCTGTATTGGATGATCGATCCTAAAAATGATGTCATACTAAAAAGCAGATTTAAAAGTTTCGGATGCGGAACCGCTATCGCCAGCTCAGATATGATGGCGGAATTGTGTATGGATAAAACGGTCGATGAGGCGCTCAAAATCACTAACATCGATGTCGAAAAAGCGCTTCGTGATCATGAGGATATTCCAGCCGTTCCGGGGCAAAAAATGCACTGTTCGGTTATGGCGTATGATGTGATCAAAAAAGCGGCATCGATCTATAAAGGGGTCGATATGAGTGAGTTTGAGACCGAATTTATCGTTTGTGAATGTGCTCGGGTGAGTCTCGATACCCTAAAAGAGGTGATCCGTCTCAATAAACTAGAAACGATTGAGCAAATCACCGACTACACCAAAGCGGGCGGATTCTGTAAATCGTGTATCAAACCGGGCGGACATGAGAAAAAAGATGTCTACCTCGTCGATATGCTCGCAGAGATCACCGCAGAGCTTCAAAAAGAGGCGATCAGCAAAAAGATCAAAGAAGCAAAAGGGGACGGAAACTTCAATGCGATGAGTTTGGTTCAAAAACTCCGCAGTATCGAATCGATCCTCGAAGAGTACATCCGACCGACACTCAAAGCCGATCATGGGGATGTCGAAGTGATCGATCTCAAAGAGGTAGATGGGGAACACGAGCTTTATATCCAGTATAAAGGAGAGTGTATGAGCTGTTCGATGAACACGACGACGACGCTCGCGGGGATGCAGGATATGCTCAATTTCAAACTCAAATCTAATTTGCGAGTGATGGTGGTCTAAAATGGCACACGCAACCAAAGAAGGGACTTTTGGGTATCTGAAAAAGTTCGGTAAATACTCGAAAGATTTTTACCGCTTTAACGGCGAACTCTTTTTCCCCTCATTGGGGATCGGAACCTATAAAGCTGAACCGTACAAAGAGGATAATTATATTATCAACTATGCCGAAGCGATCCGAATGGCGCTTCGTAATGGCATTAATTTGATCGATACGGCGATCAACTACCGCTATCAGATGTCTGAGCGTGAGATTGCCGAAGCCCTTAATCCGATGTTTACGACGGGGGAGATAATGCGTGAAGAGGTGATAATCGCTTCCAAGGCGGGATTTATCCCTCTGGATTTTCCGTTTCCCGATAATCCGTACGGCTGGATACAAGAGAACATCATCAAGTCGGGACTTGCGAGTGCTGATGAGGTGATTATCGATCAGCACTGTATGACACCGGCATATCTGCGGTGGAGTTGTGAGCAGTCGCTCAAAAATCTGGAGTTGGAGACGATCGATATATTTTATCTCCATAATCCCGAAACGCAACTGGGCTATATCGATCAAGAGACATTTTACGGGCGTATCGAAGCGGCATTTGAACTTTTTGAGACATTACGCTCTGAAGGTAAAATCGTTTCGTACGGTATAGCGGCATGGAACGGCTTTTTGTATGAAGCCGATCACACCGAGTATATCTCTCTTGCAAAAGTCGTCGGAATCGCCCGTCGTGTCGGTGGTGAACATCATGGGTTCAAATACCTCCAAAGTCCGTTTAACCTCGCCAAGCCGCACGCATACGGCTATGCGAATCAGCAATGCGAAGACGGGAAGTTTTATCCTCTGATGCACGCATGTGCTTCATACGGAGTGACATATCTCGGATCGTCGCCGTTGTTGCAGAAAAACCTCTTTAAACGCCCGTTTGCGTCCAACGTAGGGGAGATGCTCAACACTTCAGAGCTGAGTGATGTGGCGAGTGCCTTGCAGTTTGCCCGAAGCGCGGGGGCTATTAGTGCAATCTTCGGTGCCGTCGATCCCTCACACGTGATGGATAATGCCATTTTGGCGTATCTCCCCGAAGCGTCTGTTGATGCGGTAAATACACTGATGAGGGGTGCCTATGCTGTATGATGTCGTGGTTGTCGGAAGCGGAATATCGGGCTTGTATGCGGCGTTGTATGCTCGTCGAGCAGGATTGAATGTAGCACTGATCTGTAAAAGTAACCCACTGCGTACCAATTCAGCCGTCGCTTCGGGTGGGATCAATGCAGTCCTCAAAACGACCCGACACGATTCATTGCGCGATCATGTCGCCGATACGATCAAGGGGGCTGATAAACTGGCTCGTTTGAGTGCGGTGAGTGCGATGGTTGCAGGTGCCGAAGAGATCATTTCCGAACTGCAGGCGATGGGGGTTCAGTTTGATCGCGATGATGAGGGGAATGTGGCGCAGCGTCCTTTTGGAGGTACCAAGGCAAAGCGAACCTGCTATATTGCCGATAAAACGGGTGCATCAATAACCCAGACTCTTTTGGTGCAATGCCGCCGTGAGGGGGTAAAAATACTCCAAAACCATGTCATGCTCTCGATTGCGACGTACAAAGAGCAACTCTCCGGAATTACACTACTGCGACGCCGTGATTCGCAGGTAATTGCTTTTGCCTGCAAATCGCTTGTATTGGCGGGTGGCGGATATGCGGGGATCTATCGCGGTCATTCCACCAACTCCCAAGAATCCAGCGGGGATCTCCTCGCGATTGCTTTGCGAGCTAAAATGCGTTTGGCAAATATGGAATTTGTTCAGTTTCATCCGACGACTTTACCGAACAGCGGTACGCTGATCAGCGAAGCGGCACGAGGTGAGGGGGCTTACATCGTCGATGAGATGGGGGAACGTTTCACCGATGAGCTTCAGACGCGCGATAAACTCTCTCGCGATATTGTCAAACATCAGCTTGAAGGGCACAGTGTATATCTGGATTTTCGCCATTTGGGGGAAGAGTTGATCGATAAAAAACTTCCCTCAGCACGCAAACATGCTCTTAGCGGTGCGGGTGTCGATATTCTCACCGAATTGTTACCGATTACTCCCTCCGCGCACTATACGATGGGGGGAATTTGGAGTCGAAACGATACCTCTACCGACATTCCGAACATTTTTGTTTGTGGCGAATGTGCCCACAGCGGAGTTCACGGTGCGAACCGCCTAGGTGGGAACAGTTTGCTAGAAGCGGCGTATTTCGGTCGTCTCGCCGGCATTGAAGCCTCTCGTGCTGCGAAAAAAGGGGAGTATCATCCGATCGATTACGCATTAGTGGATAAAGAAGCTCGTTATGTCGAATCGATTTTAGAGGGTGAAAATCGATTTAACATCAATACGATGCGGCGTAATCTCGGCAACAATCTCTATAACAACGCGGGGGTCTTTCGTACTCATGATACGTTGGTCAACGCATTGGAATATGTCCACTATCTGATGAAAATGTCATCGGGACTATGCTGTATCAATAAAGAGCGGAGCGATAATGTAGAGCTTCTTTCGATCATCGAATTTCGCAACTCTCTGAGTGTCGCCGAAGCGATGTTAATGTCGGCACTCGCTCGCGAAGAGAGCAGAGGGGTTCACTACCGTGATGACTTCCCTCAAAGTGATGATAAGAATTACGAAGTAAACACTATTATCCGACGTCTCGCAGGGAGTTTTTTGCGGATTACGTTCGAAGGTCATCTCTCATCGGATTGGTGGCATCGGATAAGAGCGTTTTTTCACGCATCATGATGCGATGAATTTAAATATTAATCAATATTAAGGAGCCAAAATGGCAAAGGTTATGTTACGTTACGATTCTAAAGGTGCGATCTCTTTTTATGTCGCAAAAAAAGATATGGAAGAGACCATTGTAAAGAGCGAATTTGATACAGATGAGAAATGGGGTGGGGAGGTTGAACTCTCCAATGGTGAGACATGGTTTATCGAACCTTGCACCAAAAAGTTTCCTTCCGAAGTGGTTGCGGTTCGTCGAGGAGAATAAACTCCCATTTGCTTTATGGTCACATATCGGTCTCGTATTTTTAAATTTATATGACCGATATGTGACCATTGAATATTTTTAAATAATTATTTTCCAAAAAAATCTTTCATGATCACTTTTTTCCTTTAATTGGCGGAATTTTACAATACATTTTTTCGCAAGTGCTTTATTATTATGTCCACCAAATCAAGGATTTGATGAATGAATATTATATGGCACGAAAGCCCTTTTATCGACTCGATTTTTCATGTTCCGGTTGAGATGTATCAAATCGAACAAGACTTCTTTTTTCGAGGTTCCCCCTCTGTACATGAACACATTATATTAAATCAAAATTGTGCAATTATTACATTCCATTTGAACAATCAAGTGTATGAATTTGACGGCAGTGTTGTCTGTGGGAAATTTACCCATCCTCCTAGCATCAAAATTGTTCTAAAAAATCGTGATAAAAAGCTGACGGTTATTCGGCTCAACGCATACGGTATTTTTAAACATAAAAATATCCCTATCTCCTCTATGGTCAACAACATTACGCCCGGTTCTAAAATCAGCATTGACCTTTCCGATGATATGGAAATCGATCATTCGCTGCGGTGGGTTGAAAAGATGGTTAATAATGATAAAGATCAAAAAGCGTATCAGATTACACGCGATATTATCCAATATATTGATACTAATTTCCCCTATCTCCCCTCACGAATGACCAAAGCGGTGGCAAAAGAGTTCGGACTATCCGAGAGTACGGTACTGCGCTATTTTAAAAAGTATATCGGCATGAGCCTTTCGACCTATATTGTGACCCTTAGACGAAAAAAAATGGTTGAATCGGTGTGTAACAATACCTACGATTCGATGAGAATACGTGAAAACGGGTATTACGATCAATCTCATTTTTTGAACGACTTTAAACGTCTCTACGGGGTGCCGTTGAAACAGTATTTTAATGAGATGCAGACCATGAAAGATAAAGCTCCCGATTTTATACGTTTTATGTATCAGAATGAATTGGAAAAGGCAGTTTAATGATTACTCAAATGGTTTCCGTCCCCCATACAATACAGCTAGGTCATTTATTTGGTGAGAATTCTCACCATATAGAAATGTTTGATAGCGGTTCATCTTTGTGTAAAGTGTTTGATTCTTTCTCCATCCATGCACATGATGCCGTCATTATTACCGAAGATACCCGTTTTGTAGGTATTGTGACACTAAAAGATATGATGCTTTCAATGAAAGATCTTGATAACATGATGCGTCCGGTTAGGGAGTTTATGACATCGCCATTAGTTATGTTTGATGCTACGCAGAGTATTGCCGATGTTTTGGAAGGCTCCCCTAGTAAAATAGTGGTCAAGGATAATAATAAAGTGATCGGGATTATAGATCATAGCGACTTATTATCGTTTTGTTATTCTAAAATTACCCCTTTGATAAAGCATGAATATAATTTACTCCATTCGGTATTACGATTAGCCGATGAAGGGAATAAAGCACTTTTAAAATTAGCAACGACCGATTCTCTGACGGGAATCGGTAATCGACGGCTTTTTGAAGAGGTTTTTCACTCGCATCAGGCGGTGGTCGGAAAATATCATCCTACTCTTCATCTATTGATCTTTGATGTCGATGATTTCAAAGTCATTAACGACACGTATGGACACACTATCGGAGATAGTGTTCTAACGGAGTTAGCGGCTTTGGTAAGTAATTCCATCCGAAAATCAGATGTTTTTGTTCGGTGGGGAGGAGAAGAGTTCGCTATATTGCTTCGCTATTCCGATATGAATTCGGTTATAACAATGGCTGAACATCTATGTTCAATAATCGATTCGCATCGTTTTGAGTCGGTCGGTCATATGACGTGCAGTTTTGGACTGAGCGAAATACAAAGCGCAGAAAAACTGAGTACCGTTATGGATCGTGCCGATAAAGCACTTTATAGGGCAAAAAGCGATGGTAAGAACTGCGTACGGATAGCGAGTGTTTAAATCTCTATTCCGTACTGCTTGATTTTATACCCGATTTGTCGAGCGCTCATCCCCAGCAGTCTTGCCGCTTTGGTTTGAATACCGTGTGAATCACTGAGTGCTTGAATAATCGATTCTTTCTCCAACTCTTGAAGTGTTTTTTTCGTCATCGGAGCATTTGATGGATGCTCTACATGGGCGGATGGATGGGGGAACGTCGGTGCGACGCTCTGCATCATCGGTGCAGGTTCGCTTTGCATATACAGCTTTTGGTAGTTGAACGGCAAAACATGACTCAGCATTTCCGGCTGAATCTCTCCATCAGGACAAATGAGGACGATCCGCTCCATCGTATTTTGGAGTTCTCGGATATTTCCCGGCCACGGATAATCGAGCAGCAACTCCATCGCCCCTTTGGTAAAATGCATGTTTTTGCGATGCTCTTTCATGAAACGGTGGAGATAATGTTCGATGAGGAGTTTGACATCCTCATAGCGCTCTCGAAGCGGCGGAAGATTGATCGGGATGACGTTGAGACGATAAAACAAGTCTTCGCGGAATTCCCCTTTGCGAACCATCTCTTCGAGATTACGGTTAGTTGCCGCGACGAGTCGGACATTGGTTTTGATCGTTTTGTTTCCGCCGACCCGTTCAAACTCCTGCTCTTGTAAAATACGCAATAGTTTGACTTGAAGTGAGGGCGTGATGTCTCCGATCTCATCGAGAAAGAGTGTCCCCCCATCAGCCAGTTCAAAACGCCCTTTGCGCATCTCTCTCGCATCGGTAAAAGCCCCTTTTTCATGTCCGAATAGTTCGGATTCAAGGAGTGTTTCGCTGATAGCGGCACAGTTTAGTTTGATAAACGGACCGTTTTGGCGGCGGCTGAGGTTATGAATGGCGGTTGCAATCAACTCTTTACCCGTTCCTGTCTCCCCTCGGATAAAAATCGTCGCATCGGTAGGGGCGACGGTATTGATCATTCCGAATACTTGCTGCATCCGTGTGGAACGCCCGACAATGTTTTCAAATTTGTAATCTTTTTGCATCTCTTCTTTGTAATAAGTTTTCAATTCTGTGAGCGATTCTTTCTCTTCGGTCAGTTTTTGCTGTACTTTGAGTGATCCGACGAAAAGTGATCCGACGATGGTAAGCATTCGGACAATTTCGTCGAAGTTGAGCGGACTGTTTTTCCCGATATTAGCAGAGATAACACCGATGACCTCTTCATCCTGTAAAAGAGGCACGGCGACGTACGAGACCATTTGGGTGGAAATATTCCCCATTTTGTTGAGATAGTTAATATTGTTATGGATATTCTCGATAACGATAGGCTCGCGGCTTTTGGCGGCTAGACCGGTAGCCCCCTCACCGAAACGGTACGTTGCCATCTTTTTTTGATAGGGTTCAAGATCGATTGAATTGAGAAGCTCCAACTCATTCACATCCTCCTTTTTTCGGAAGAGGGCGCACCGTTCCAAATATCCGTGTTGTTTGAGGCGGCGCATCGCTTTTTCGACACTGTCGCTAATATCGGTAGTACTGGTGAGCATCACGGCAATCTCATAGAGAAGATTGATCTCTTTGTACGCAAACGTCAGACTACAGGTCTGACACTCTTCACGATTGGGAATGTTGGCTTCATAGGTCATCATAATTTAATCTTTTGTATAAGTTAAGCAGTATTCTAATACAAAAATGTCCAACGAATGAATATTCATGTGGATAAAAAATAGGCAATTTTTAGAACTGTTTTTGCACTCTATTCTCAAAACAGCTTTAAGGAGAGATAATGCAGATCACCGTTCACGGAACACCGACCCCGTTAGAGGGGAAAGAGATGAGTATTTGGCGTGAAGCCCCAGCCGCGCGTGTGAGCAATCTGGACGGAAGCCAAAACGTCATCGGTATGATTGCACCGACCGCACAACTTCTTATAGCTATCCCTTCGCTAAAAACAGAGGTTTGTTCGTTAGGGGCTAAAAAGTTTAATGACCTCATCAAGCAGTTCAAAAAACTCAAAACGGTGATGATTACGACCGATGATGCTGAATTTGTAAACGATTTTGTGTCTCGTGAGGGGATCGACAGTGCCGAGATCGTGATTGATACCAACCGTGATTTTGCCAAAAAATACGGAATTCTTATCGGTGAGGGGAAACTAAAAGATCGCCTTGCGCGCGCAGTATTCGTTATCGACCAAGAGGGGATGATCAGCTATGTAGAGGTTGTCCCTGAAATTACCGATGAAGTTGATTACGATAAATGTATCGAAGCGGTGGATAAAGCGGCAAACTTCAAGAAAAAAGGGCACGACCACGAAAACTGGATGGGCGTGTAAAGAAAAGGATCATAAATGCTCATGCAATACATAACATGGCTTCAAGATCGCGGATTTCATCCTGACGCGTTAGAAGAACGCGGATTCAACGGTAATACCCCTCTTTTGCTCTCAGCATTGGAAGGTAACGCTATGATGGTTGCACGACTTATAGAAGCAGGTGCTGATCTGTATGCTGTAAACGGTGATTTTAACGGAGTCCTTTTTAATGCGTGCTATGCGGGATCGCCTGATGTAATACGGCTATTGATCGAAGCGGGTGCTGACATAGATGATACGAATGAAGAGGGGACAACCGCTTTGATGTATGCTGCTTCGGCTTCACGGCTTGAATGTGTCCGTATGTTATTGAGTCTGGGAGCAAATCCGAATCTCCAAAACGAAGATGGATTTAGTGCGCTAGAATTAACCACTAACCGTGAGATATTTAAAGTACTGCGCAGTGCGTGAAGAGACTCTTCTAACGCCTGAATCGGTTACTTCACGTTCCACTTATCTCGACTGGGATACGCAACCCTCATCGTTTAAACACTATCCCCATTTTTGTCATCGTCTAAAACTCTCCGATTATTCCGCTTTGCAATGGTTGGAGCAGACCCGCTGTATTACCGATAAAACGATTATCGCTCAAAAACCCTATTATCGGCTCAATGTACCCTCAGCTGGGAACCTCCATCCGATAGAGATATATGTACAACTGCGCAACATCGAGGGGATACTGAGCGGGATCTATCATTTGGATGTATTTAATAATGAACTGGTGCTGATTACAGAACTAGGAATCGAGGGGATTGAGCCGTTTGTAGGGTTGGAAAATCGTTTTAACGGTGCATTGGTAATGATCTCATTAGTTCCCTTTCGAACCTCTTGGAAATACGGATTGCGAGGATGGAGATACCTCTACCTCGATTTGGGACATCAGATCAGTGCCTTGGAAAAATCGGTACACCATTTTAACTATACCCTTACAAAAATGTCTCCGCAAGGTTATTTGAATAGTGTTATGGGATTTGGAGAGGATGAGGTCATTGCGGCAGTCTACGGCGTCGGAGAAATGTCTGAACGTAAAGTGAGAGGATTGAGTAAACCGCTGATACAGGTATCGCCGTGTGATTATGTGCAGGGAGATAATCCACTCAATCCCATTATAGCATCTGAAGCAATCTATACAAAACTCCCTATATCGGATCAGTACGAGCACTTTTTGCAGATGAATACCAATAGACGAAGCGCTAGGGCGTTTGAGCCTTCTACTATGAATGACGCGACGATACACGCTCTGCTCACTATTCCCACTAGCGCTACGCTCGACATTATCGCAGTGGTGTTACACGCACAGAGTATGCAAACGGGAATCTATCGTAAAGATGTTTGTATACAAAGCGGAAACTTCCTCGCCGAGTGTGTTCATTTACTTCTAAATCAGCGTTTCATCGCGAGGGCAAATATGGTGATACTTATCACAACCGAGAAGTTTAGTGCTACCACCCATGTGGATGCGGGAATCTATGCTCAAGAGCTTTATATGGCATGTGAAGCTCAGGGTGTCGGATGCAGCGGAATCGGAGCTTTTTATGACGAAGAGGCGGCACAATGGTCTACACATCCATTGTTGTACGCGGTAGCGATAGGGGGAAAATATGAGTGAAATAGACAAAGCCCACGAGATACTGGCGATTTATCGTTTTTACAACATGGACGGCAAGCTCTATCACTACGATGAAGATAGTAGACTCGATGAACTATTCGATGCGGTTGTAATGGCAATCAATGATTGCGGTATCCTAAAACCCCTCTTACCGCACGAAGAGTTTGTGGTTCCGTGTCGGGGATTATTGAACCGTGAGCGTGCATGGCTCCAACGGTTTGAACATCAGGATACCCGCGCTTTTTTCCTGAGCGATATTTATGATTTTTTGAAGCTCTTTACGGGACGGACGAAGTTGCGGGTGAATTAAAACCGTCTAAATTATAAAAGCCCCGTCTCTGTAGATCACTTCATCCCCAAGCGAAAAGGTGTGGGTATCGGCAAAAACATCGACATGGTAGAGTCCGTCTCGACGTTTAAATCCGGGTTTGCCGTAGGTGCCGTGTTTTGCCCCCAGTGATATGTGAACACCGCACATCCGCTCATAGGTTCCTGTATCGGCTACCGTGCGTGTTTTGCTAAAGGCTCGGTTGAGTCCGAAACCGAGTTCTCGTATCCAAACAACTCCCCCCTCGTCTCGTCGTATATTAGATAATATTAGATCAAAGGCGGGTGTTGAGTTTTCACACGCGACGACTTGCCCCTCCTCAACGATGAGGGTGATAGGAGTTTCGGGAGTGTTGATTTTATACGTGACATCCCCGAAACAGTAAATTTTGACCCGTCCGTGAACGGCTCTGAGATCCTGCGCTTCGGTAAAAACTTCCCCCAGAGGGAACTGTCCGCCCCAATTCGGTAACCCCGTGTAATCTCCGATATTGACTTTGGCAGATTCGAACGGTGAACCATAAATCAACAGCTCTCCGCCGCTGTCGAGCACCCCCATCGGTGCACTATCTATTTTAGACTGGAGGGTGCGACCGAGAGGACGGTAATAATCCTTGTCATATTCCAATGAATCGATAAAATACGATGCCTCATCATCCGACATACGGCTCAGATGCGGATGCTCGATAACTTTGAGTTTAAGTTTAAACAGCTCGACACGCAAGCGGAATGCATCGAGGCGAAAATTGGTTGATTGGATTAATACCACCAAATCCGAAGGGTTCAGAGCCTCTAATTGTGCTCGAACGTCTTGCGGTTCATGGCTGTCAAAATCGATCAGTCGTGCATGGGGGAGGGCGCGTTTGTACCCCTCCATCAAAAGTGTCGCGATTAGACACCGTGTGTCATAGACCACTACGGCATTTTCAGCATCAGTGTGATGAAATGCTTCGCGTAAAAGTGTGCTAAGGTACTGATGGGTTCTCTCTATCAACTCTTCACCATTATCGGTTACGTGCATATTGCCTCGCTTTATTCTAATACGCGAATTTTACTCAATACTCGATAAAAGTGAGGGATAGAATGTCGTTTTTGTAGTTATCTTGGCATTTGTATTCACGGTAGCCTTGTGAGAGGGCGATACCGACCAGATATTTTTTACCATCCAAAACGATAAAGCGGTGTTCAGGATGTTGAGAATTAAACCGGAGGATACTATCATCTAACTCCAGACGCTCCATGAGATTGTGTGTCGGGTGGGTGGTAGAAAGAATGGTTCCTTTTCGGTCGATAAAAGATGAAAATCCTGTCTTGGATGAGGGGAAACTATCGCTTAGCATCGCGTGAAATTGGGGATATGCATCGAAAACGATTCCGATTCCTCCGATTGTTTTTCCATTGGATCGGATCGTGGCATTGTAGATATAGGTCGCTTTATCATCGTAAAACGGGGTGTTTTCAAACGGACTGACAAAATAGTATTGGGTATTGCTATTGGAGAGGGTTTTTGTGATGTATTCACCTGAAACTTTTTTCCCGATGATGAGCGGATCATTGGAAGAGGCGATGATCGTCGAACTGTTGTCATAAATAAATAGATTGGTATAGACGGTGTAGAGGGAGTTGATATACTCTAATACCTCGGTAAGACGTTTGGTATCAGGAAGTTCACGGGAAAGTTCCTCTTCGAATATAGGGGTAAGTGCCCACCAACGACAGTCATTGGCTCTCTCGTAGAGATTCCGATCCATAATGTCGATTGCGAGGCTGGCGGAGGCTTTTACGTCGAAAATTAGCCCCTCCATAATAGTATTTTCCAAATTACCGACGGTATCTTTGATCGTTGATAGGATGGATGAACTGATATTACGAAGGTTATCGAGAACAGGAGTCAACACATAGACCCGTTCTTTCGAAGCGATCAGCTCTCCGTTGATAATGACATCGCTCAAATCTTCGATGACATCATCGGCTTTATGGATGATCGCTTTGATATTTTCATCTAATGAACATCTTTCATTAATAGTACTTTGAGTCGGAGCTTTTTGAGTCTTTTTTTTGACATTGATAAAAGCTACACTCTTCCACGGTGCACCGTAATACCCCTCATACCCCTTTGTTTTGGCAGAGATGAAAAGATTGCCGTTGTTGTAAGTGATTCCTGAGACCGTATGAATATTTTTGAACTCATTTTGCATTTTATACGCTTCATTCGATGACGCGGTGATAATCTCTTTGCCGGTTGTGAAAAATATATGCTCTTCCGGATTTAAAAGAGCCTTGAAGATACGCTCCATCTCATCCTCAAAGCGAAAACACAAGACAAGTACCCCCAGAGGTTGATTATTGTCGGTAATTTTTTGGGCAAACATAAGGGTTTTGTTCTGGGACGGAAATAGATCGGAATGGCTATATTGCTCAATATATCCGTCGGTTTGGAGTGCCTTTTGAATAATCATATCGGATGCGGAGGAGGGGATTACATTGTTTCCATTTATATTGAGTTGTACATTCCCCTTTAAATCACTTATGATGATTTCATTGTAGACACTGTATTTCATCGTGTATTCATTCAGCCGTTTGCGGAGCGCTTCGGATGGGTATACACCCTTTAAAAAATCGATAATTGTCGTATCCGTTGCTAGAAAACCGACATCCGCTGTTCGTTCAAATAGGTTTCGGATCAGAATATCGATACTGATCTGTCCTTTGGATAGAAGTTCTTCGGAGTATTTTTTGATATTCTCCCGAATCAGTAACGGTATGAGTTCTTCTTTTAGATCACTGAATGTTTCGATGGTCTTTTCGGTAAACGAGAAAAGATTAGCCGCTTTTTCGAGGGCGCAAATTTTACCGGTTAGGATGATTTTTTTCAAAAAACGATTTTGATCCTCAAAAAGTTTTACGCTTTGATTGATAAAAGGAAATAGGGAAATATAGGGTGCTGTGTCTAAATCTTCTTGCATTCGTTTTCCTAGTTGTATTAGAAAAAAATATGCATAAATTATTCTTGTTTTTTTAAAAAAAGTTATATAAATAATTTAAAATTCAGAATTCATATTAAAAAGAAAAGAGTGCACTTACATACCCGACGACACGTGAGGTATCTCCGCTCGCATCAGCACTGGTACGATAATCAAGTATTGTACTTTGTAAGTGGTTTGATTTTGCAACCATTAGCATCGCCTCAACACCGATCATCCCACACGCTTCGCATCCTTGATGTATTTCTGATAGATTAATAGTTTGAATCGCATCCAAGCAGATAGCATCATGTCGTTTTGCTTCGCTTTGGGAGTAGTAGTGGCTCAAATCGGTACTGATGATTACGGCAGTATCGCGTCGGTTTAAACAAAATGAAATGATCGGTTCAACTGATTCAGGTTGTGTATTCGAATAAACGAGTTCTACAATATTGACATCGGAACAATAATGTTTGATTAACGGCATCTGAACTTCGGTGCTGTGCTCATGATGGGCATCCGGAAAATAGGGGATGGTAAATCGCTCTACTAATTCTTTTACGAGAAGGGTATCTATGGCTAATTCCCCCAGCGGTGTTTGATAGCGTTCCAAATCGGCGATGCTCACCCCCTCAAATCCGACGCGATGAGACGGTCCGATGACGACAACGGTTTTAAAATTTTGTGTACTTAGAATGCGATAGGCGATATTTGCCGTAAATCCAGAATAGACCCATCCCGCATGAGGAACGATGAACGCATTGCCGTGAAGGGTATTATAGTGCTGCAAAGCATCGTGATGGGATTCTAATATAGCATTGAAACGCTCGATCATTTTCTCTATATCATCTGCTTTTGCAGGGTAAAAACTACCCGCTACACTCATCATTCTATTTTTCATCCGAAGCTTCCTCGTATTTTTCAACTTGATAGGTATAAATCTCAGGATGATAGGAGAGAGGATCGCTTCCTACCCCAGCTTTGAGCCCTAAATGTTCGAAAAACAGATCAAAATCACTCAACTCTTCCCATACTTGCGGTAAAAAGGTCGCTTGATGATTTCCTACGCGTAAAATCACACCGTCGATAAACGGTCGGATAATTGCTGCGAGGTCATTGCGATCTTGGTAGTGTACACTTTGTGGAGGTGTTAATAGGGAAACCTCTATGGACGTCTTTGCAAACTCTTCTTTGCTCAAAGGGGGAAATCGTGGATCACGGAATGCCGCCGATACGGCATTTGAGATCAAATCATCGATAAGGCTACGATGGGCGATGATAGAACCGATACACCCCCTGAGTCGATGGTTGAGATTTAAGGTGACAAAACAGGCTCTATTTTGAGAGAGTTCAGGATATGCAGATAAAAGTAACTCTTTATCAATGTGTCCCTCACCGAAATATTCATTGATAGCTGATGATGCAATTTGAACATAGTGAGACGACGACATAGGGAATCTCCTTATACTTTTTTTGGATGATTTATGCTTAAGAACGATTTTACACCAATTTTTTTATTAACTTTCTTTCAAAATTAGATAAGATTGTACGATATACCTCAATAACATTTTGTGATTAAAGAGAGAATATGGACAGAAGATCCTTTTTATCCTTAACAGCTCTTTGTAGCACAACACTGGTTTTAGGTGCAACAGAGGAGTTTATTCCTACTCGTTCACCTATCCTAAAAGCATCACCGATCATCCGATCATTGCTGGATAAATTAAATACGGTTCAAAATCAAGTTGGATACGTACAATTTAATACGATCAGTTTTGATGAGACGTTAAAAGTGGCTTCACGGTGCAATAAAGCCCTTACCCCACAAGAAGTCGGCTATATCGAAACGATATTTTACGGTGATCCCCGACGTTACGGTTTTTATGGTGAGAGGACAGTTCCTCGCTTAACAGCGGTTACACCCAAAAAAGATCTGGTTTACATCAAAAATACGGGACACTTTCTCCTAAAAGGGGCGGCAACCGAGAAATACGCAACGATCAAAAAATTGATCGGAAACGATTTGGTTATGACATCAGGAGTTCGTGCTCCGGTAAAACAACTTCATCTTTTTTTGAAGAAAATGGTTTCCGAAGGGGGCGATTTGCGTCTTGCTTCTACCTCTATTGCCCCTCCGGGATTTACCTTTCACAGTGTAGGAGATTTTGATATAGGCAAAGCAGGTTACGGACATGCAAACTTTAGCCCCGCGTTCCAAGAGACCGATGTGTTTAAAAAGCTTTATGACGGAGGTTATATCACAATCCGATATACTAACGGGAACCCCTACGGTGTACGCTATGAACCGTGGCATATCAAAGTGACCGGTGGTAATATGACGGCGTAAAGCGGTTAAAATTTTATGTATTAAAAGGGTGGAATATGACAATTAAGCAGCAGATCACGGTAGGTATCGGTTCTATTATCGTGATGGTAATATTGAATGCGATTGGCAGCGGTATAAATAGTTTTACTGTTAATGGACTTGTAGATAAAACAGCAGAAGAATCTGTACCTCAGGCTTTTTTAGCAGCAGATGCCAAATTTCAAACTTCCCAAATACAGCAGTTTTTAACCGATGCTTCTTTAACTCAGGAAAGTGACGCGGTCAAGGAGGCAGAACGCTCTCATGCAGCACTTATTGACGATATTACATCGTTTGAAAAAATGTTCAAAGCAGAGGGGAATCAAAAAGGGATAGCCGAAATCGAAGAGATCAGAAAAGATGCATCTGAACTACTCGAAGCCGGTAAAGAGATGAAAAAAGCGTATGCTTCCGGCAAGTCAGAGGGTGACTTAGCTATGGAAAAATTCGATGAAATGTCCGCCCTTTTAGCAGATCGGATCAATGTTCTTCAAGAGTCACAAAAGAAAGAAGCTTCCGCGAATTTAGTGACGGTAACCGATAAAGCGCAACATGCAGTTACGATGACGGTCATTTTTGGAGTATTATCACTTGTCATCGGATTAATATCGGGTTATATTACAATTACTATCATAAGTCGTGCCGTACAAGTTTTGAACAAAAGTATTCGAACGATGGTTGATAATAAAGATCTGACTGCAACTATTTCCATCCCCGGTAAAAATGAGCTAACCGAAATCGCCGATGATATTAATGTGTTGACAAATGTATTGCGCAATACATTTCAAACTGCACAAAATGCCGCAGTGGAAAATGTATCCGTATCTGCTGAACTCTCCAATACATCCTTATCGATTGGAAAACAGGCTGAAAATGCATCGGGGATTGTCGAAGAGACAACCAAAAATGCAAATATCATAAAAACTGAGATGAATTTGGCTCTTAATCGTACTACAGAAGTGACAGAAATGGCGAGTAATGCTCGAAATAATTTGGAAGAGGCGCAACGCTCTTTACTCGAAACAATAGAATCGCTTAATGAAACCGTTGAGATTGAAAGCGGGATGAATGATCGTTTGAATGGTTTGACACAGGAAGCCGCACAGGTTAAAAATGTCTTAACCGTTATCTCTGATATTGCAGATCAAACCAATCTGCTTGCGCTGAATGCGGCTATTGAAGCCGCACGTGCAGGAGAACACGGACGAGGATTCGCCGTTGTTGCAGATGAAGTGCGTAAATTGGCGGAACGGACACAAAAAAGCCTTGTGGAGACGAATGCGACCGTTAACGTCATCGTTCAATCGATTATGGATATGTCAGAACAAATGAACCAAAATGCCAAACGGATGGAGAAACTCTCTAGTTCTGCGGGAAATGTTGAAGTGCAAACGAATATGGCGGTAGAGGCTTTAGTTCAAACGGTTGATGGGATGAATGATGTGGCCGAAAAAGCTAAAACCAATACCAAACGAAATGATGTCATTATCGACGAGATCAATAAAATTCTAGTGATGTCCACCTCAAATGCGAGAAGTGTCGAAGAGATTGCGGCGGCAGCTGAACACTTGCATAAAGTTTCTGAACGTATGTCTGCACAAATTTCTGAATTTAAGATTTAGGGATTTATAAAGTAGGGAATTTAAAGTGGTGACCCCAAGGGGATTCGAACCCCTATGGCCAGAATGAAAATCTGGAATCCTAACCATTAGATGATGGGGCCACTTTAAAAAAGAAAGAATCAGGTAAACCTGAGCTGAAATTATATTGCTTGATTGCTGAAAAAAAGATAAATATGCCAAAATTCTTCCCGAAAAGGGGAAGAGGGGAGGTTAGTCGTTGTAGAAAGAGCGGAGTGCGCGGATAATAACCGCATTTTTAGAGATACTTTCTGCTTTCGCGTTATCGTCTACTAGCTCATAAACATCTAACGGCAATGAGATAGAGAATGTTTTAGTTTCGATTTTTTTACGTTTAGCGACCAAACTTGTGATGTTTTGAAGCATTTCAAGGATTTTTTTCGTATCGATCGGTTTTTGGATGAAGCTGTTTACACCCACTTCAATTGATTCAGAGATTTTTTGAATATCGTTGCTTGCAGAGATAACGATAATGATTTGTGATGGGTTAATAGCACGGATACGGCGAGCAAGTTCGATACCGTCGATTTCCGGCATGATAATGTCTACGAAAATGATGTCCGGATTGATTTTTTCGTACATTCGCAAAGCTTCAGCACCGTTATAAGCAGATGTTACATCAGCGAAAAAGTTTTTGAATGTTGAGCTTAAAAGATCATTAGCAACAACTTCGTCCTCCACTACCATTGCGGTGAGTTTTTTGGTTTGTTCTGTAAGTTGGATTAAATCGACGTTTGATGACATGAAAGATCCTTATAGTAATTTCAGCAACATGTTAAAAAATGTCACTGTGGTTAATTGTTGTAATTATAGATCATATTTTTTAGCAAGACCTTAAAAAAACAAATTTAGTTTCTTTAGTATCAATATTGCTTGAATTGTTCAAGCCATTCAACATTGGATTCGTTCGTTTTTTCTTGCTGTCGTAAAATGGAGTCAATAATACTTAGAAGTGTTTGTCGATCCATAAACTGGAGAAGCTCGGGGTTGATGTGAGTCGCCCCGACACCTTCGTAGCGGTTGAGCAGGTTTTCAATATCGGTAATTAGTTGTTCTTTTGTTGATTCCATAACGGAAGTCTAACTTATCGGAACTGAATTTCTTTTGGTTAACATAATATATATTATATTGAAAACATTAGATACGGTTTTCCGTATGCAGGCTAATTGCTATTATTCTAACATCTCTTCGGATTCACCGAGTTGCAAGATACCTTGTTCCGCAAGCGCTTGAACCGCATCCACGATTTTACGTTGTGCGGCTTCGACCTCTTTCATCTTAACGGCACCCAAGAACTGCAACTCTTCGATAAAAGCATCTTTGGCACGTTGGGACATATTGGCATAGAATTTCTCTTTGAGCTCTTCTGCCGCATTTTTGAGAGATAGCATAAGATCGTTTTTATCGACTGCTTTAAGGATCTCGCGAATACTGTTGTTATC
>NZ_DASUIQ010000116.1:0-5148 GCF_036279695.1 Sulfuricurvum sp. | reverse complement strand
GCTACTTAGTATGAAAGAAGCGGGAGCACAAACGTATGCGCAGGAAGAAAAATCATGCACCGTGTATGGAATGCCGAAAAAGGCGGTCGAATACGGTGCGGTAAAAAGCTCATTATCCATATTCGAGATAGCCAATATGATCAACAATTTGAGGTAAGAAAATGATAGATGATAGTTTTAAAAGATTAACAGCTCCTTTGCTCAATGAGCTTGAAAATGCACGGGTGGAGATACTGGATCAATGGACTAATCGTCCAAAAGTGATTGAGACATTGCGCGCACACAAGATTGGTATCTCTTTTTTTCGTAACCATTTTGGAGACAGAATATATTCTAGATTTATGAAAATAATAAAAGGGGAAGAAGAGGCAGGAGATTGTCTAGTAATCCGTATTTTACTCCATTTTAGTCATGACAAATCTATTCCGATCCACGATGTTTTTGCTATTTGTTCTGAGTTCAAAAATACTTTTTCTATGTACTATATGAAAAATATGTATGGGAAAGTGAATGATGAAGTTTACTGGCAACTCATCAATTTGTTGGATTTGAATTTTGCAGGAGTACTTAAAAACTACTCGAATGAGGATATTCGTAAAGATTCTACCAATGAGCCAAAAGTGAATATGGCGGTAAAAAATCCTTCATTACAGGTAGAATCGTCGATTAATGAACATAGACTGAAAGATATTCGGTTTTCTAAACATGAGAGATATGGTTCCCACTCGCTATTTGAAATCGTAGACAGCACCATCATCGATAAAATCGAGCAGTTTATTGAAGATTTGGATGAGTTACTGCTGGTATTTTACGACATAGAAGAGGCAAATGAAGAAGACTCTTGTGTCTTGATGCATGAAGGTGTCGAAATATTAGGGAGATTTTATGGGTTAGTTGATACTCTAATGGTCTTTCCTGTCATAGCTAACAGTTTTAGAAATTTAGCCACCTTTTTGGGTGATCTGAATGCAGATTTTTATCGCGACACCGCACGTAAACACCTATTGATCGAAAATCTTATCGGATTGATTAAAGATTTGGAACAGTGGATGAATCTTATTTTTGTTCAGAAAGTCGCCGAAGATGTCCATTATCTTGACGCCTCATTTGCCAATAACGTACTGGAAATAGAATCGATCTGCAACAATCAACAACTTGTTCTTGATGACGAAGATGAGTTGGAATTCTTTTAGACTTTGAGAGCGTGCTTGACGAGCAAGTCCGCTACCTCAAAACTCGCATCCACAAACTCCAGCTCCGGCAAATCACGCAAACTTTTTCGCTCTTCCGCACTGTCGATTTTGACGATAATATTGGCTTCATGATCATAATTGAGCACCGCTTCGCTGATGAGACGGCGATTTTGTTCACTGCTCATCGTGATGATGATCGCTTGTGCCTCTTTGACCATCAACGATTCCAAAACGGGAAGTTTGTTCAAGTGACCGAAGTACGCCATATAGCCGAGTTTTCTGGCATGTAAAACGTGTTTGAGATTATCGGAGATGATAATAAAATTGGCACCCTTCGATTGTAACGAGGAGGCGACGATTTTGCCGAGCATCGCAAATCCTGCGACGATGATATGGTCTTGGCGCTCGATAGGGGTGATAACGTCCGATTCGTAAAACTCTTTCTCAAAATAAGAGGAGAGTTTATAGATGTTTCCGATGATAAACGGGGTGAGAATCATCGAGATGACGCTCACCAAAATCAAAAAGCTCGCCATCTCTTCGCTGATCAGTTTTTGCGCTCCCGCCAAAGCAAATACGGCAAACGAAAACTCTCCGATCTGTGCGAGGGAGAGGGCCGTTTTCGCCGAGGTATTTTTATCGGAATTACGGCGGATGATGGCATAGATGACCACTGCTTTAAAGAGCATCGCAAAGACGAAGACGAAAATAATGATATGGATATTTTCGGCAAAATAGAGCATATCGATCTTTGTCCCCACTCCGAAGAAAAAAGCCCCAAGTAGGAGGTCTTTGTAGGTTGAAATATCCGATTCGACTTTGACGTTATAGCGGGTGTCCGCGATGATCATTCCCGCGATAAAGGCTCCCAATGAGTAGGTAAATCCCATGCTGTGTGCGAGGAGTGAAGTCCCGATGAGGATGGAGAACACCGAACCCAAAAAGAGCTCTTCGAGTTCGGTTTTAGCCGAAAACTGCAAGAGGGCATTAACGATTTTATCCCCGATTGTAAACATAAACAAAACGACGAACGCGGCAGAGAGGATCGTTTTTCCGATGACTTCTCCCAGTGAGAGGGTGTCGTTGGACAAAAAGGTGATGAGCAATAAAATCGGGATAACGGCGAGGTCTTGGAAAATCAAAATTCCCATCGATTTTTGCCCATAAGGGGTGTGGATGTCCTTGGACTCTTTGAGATAGGTTAGGACGATGGCGGTCGATGAGAGGGAAAACGCCAGCGAGATGATGAGCGAGGTGTTAAAATCAAGGCGGAACAGATAGTGTGATAGCAAAAAGATTACCACGACGCTGAACAGCACTTGCAACGCACCATTGGTGAGGAGAATCTCTTTCATCTTTTTGATTTTTTCCAGACTCAGTTCCAGTCCGATCGTAAACATCAAAAAGACGATCCCAAACTCCCCGATGAGGTTGAGTGAATCGATCCCGTCACCGTTGAATCCAAACAGGTAGCTGATGATCGTCCCCGTCGCAATGTAGCCGATGATATGGGAGATCCCGAATCGTTTTAGGATGATGTTGAGAACCGTCGAAATAGCAACGGTTAAGAAGATGGTTAATAGTAAAGTTTCCATAGGGATATTATAGTGTAAGCTCTGTGCTAAGGGTGGTTAAAAAGTGGGCGGTTGGAGATAAGTGAAGATTTAATATCTCATCTTAGTTATTCGGTTTTACTTCAAGACTCGTGAAACTTTATGTGGGATTATATATGTGCCGTCCAACATATGTTCTATGATCTGGATAGCCAAAGATAATTGTTCTTTATTATGTGCTTGTACTTCATGAGCGGCTTTATTTCCGAGAACTCTGAGTTTATGAAGTATATCAACGCCTTCTTTGGTTACTATTGACTTCTCATGAAGAGAATTTATTTGCTGGTTAAGATCTTTCCCTTCAGCTTTTTGATCTTTACAAATGGTTTCTATTAAAGCTCTAATTCCAATACCAGCTAAAATATTTTGTTCGTTTTCAATTGCTAAAATAGTTTCTTGATATATACTTTGAACTTCATCTGGTAATAAATAAATATTTATGGCTTTAAGTCCTTCAAAGCGACTTGGGTAGTATTTAATTGTTTCATTGTAATAATGCTCTCCATTTTCATCGTAATCATCATCTTCTGAACAAGTTGAGCTAATTCTAAACGAGACATCTTCACAGCCAAGACACTGAATTATTTGATTTTTCACCATCCAAGCTATAGTGTTTCCATAACCATGATCTTCATGACCATGTTCGCAATAAGAAGAAATTATTTTATGAGATGTTTCTCGGCTACATTCTTTACAAATAAATTTATGTGTTCCCTCTAAATTGTTTTCTAAAGTGAAATCTTTCAAGTATGTTTTCCTCTCACGATTAGAAATAAATATGAGGTATTTAATCTTTAATTTTTTGGATTACAAAAGAAAGGAGGCAAGAGGATAAACCCATCAACCTAATCTTGCCACTCCATTGTTTGTATGAAGAAGATGTATTCGCTATAAAAATTATATCGATCAAAAATCAACAAGTCAATGGTTGTCTTATCGCGTTCGTGGTGAGCCTATCGAACCATGAACTTACCCTTCGACATACCTAAAGGGCACGTGGGCTTAGGGTGAACGAAAGAGTGGATTCCCGATCAAGTCGGGAATGACGGGATTTTTTTAATGTAGAGTTCGTTATTTATAAATATCGCCGCGAGAACCTAAATCGTAAAAATAAACGATAACTTTTTCATCGATAATGGTGTATAAAAATCGGTATTTTCCGACTCTCAAACGGTATTGGTTTGTCTGAGCTTGAAGTTTTTTAACATCTACGTGTGGATTAGAGGGGAGGGGATTTTCGGAGATATATTTTAGATCGTCATAGAAACGTTTAACGACATTTTGGGATAATTTATCGATCTGCTTGACGAAGTGCTTCGAAAATTCGATCTCATACATCGATATTTCGAGCCTTTGCGTACTCTTTCCAATTAAGGGTTTGAGAGTTTTTTAAATCTTCCATCGCCTCTTGGTAGGACAAGGCATTGGAATCGCTAAAGATAAGATCGTCGTCATCTTCGATAATAGAGAGTCTATTTTGCGGGTAGAACTTTAAAAACTCTTTGAAATGCTCATAAATAGAGTCATCCAATCTGATACTCAATGTGTGCATAGGATACCTCCTCGCAATTTTTTTGATTATATCCATATCGATCTTTTAGATTTCTTTATTCCCGTATAGCTCTTTCTTCCTCTAACTGAGAATAAGTTTTTCCCTCGTATCCTCATACGTTTTTGTCTCTAGCAAAAGGGAAATTTTTCCCGTTGGGATCGTATCGACCACGATGATCGCTGAGGTGTTAAACGGGCTATCGGTTAGTTGTGTGCGTAAAGCCATCTCGGTTTCGACAGAGGGTGCGTTAAACATTAGCTCTTTCGTATTTTTAAACGACGATGAGGTGAGGGTGTTGAAGGTATCGAGGGTGATAAAGCGTACCTCTTCACGGTTGAGAAAAAACTGCCCGTCGATTTCAAAATCGATTTTTCCCTCGGTGGAGGGGCGGTTGATGGTGGAGTAGAAGAGGGGATAGGAAGGGATCACGTCTCCGGCAACTTTTACCGAGGCACGCATCAGACGGTAGTTGTAAAACCGCTCTTTGAGGATGCGATAGGGGATCCCTTGCTCTTCGAGTTCATTGCGGCGGGTATAGAGTTCCAGCCTCTCTTCGATCGAGGCGGGGAGAATCTGGCGGCTTAGAGGTGAGAACATCTCGTCCATCAATCTATGTTGTTGATCACGCTGCATACTGAGACCATAGAGACAGCCGCAGTAGTCCTGACGGTAGAGCTGCTGTTCTTTGGCAACCCGTCCCTGATCGGCGGTTCCGTTGTTTTTACGGTAGTCAAACGCGACAAATTTAATGCCGTGTGAGGCTTCGAATGCTTCGCCGCTACGGATGAGC
>NZ_DASUIQ010000115.1:0-15508 GCF_036279695.1 Sulfuricurvum sp. | reverse complement strand
CAAGAATTCCAATTGTAAATCACTAACATAATTCAATATTTGAGTACTTTTTTGCTTGATCTCTTCTTGATCTTTTGGATTATCAAGGAGTGCATTTTTCGCTTGAACATAATATTGTTTTAATGTTCCTAAAAAAATACTCTTGTTCATAATGCCTTCGGGATTTGCTATATTTAACGCAGTGCTAAAAATTTTGTCGAAAGAATAATATTCTTCAATTAATCCCTGCCAATCTTCATCAACATCATTGTATTCAATTTTTTGTTCAATATCATATTCTATACAATTGTTGGGTGGATTGTTCGTCGAAGCATCATGTTTTAATAACAAATTCAAAAGTTTACGGAGTTTACTTTCTTTATTTGGTGGATTAAAATTAAATACCGGCTGATGCATATGTTCTGCAACAGCACCATTAACCGTCTCAATATTATTCTCTTGTGGCATTAGTCTTTATTTCCAAAATTAAAAGTCATTGTCCCAGTATTTGTATTTATAACAGAACCGTTTACTGTTCCAATATTATTTATTTGACTAGATGTAGATTTTATAACAGAAGATATTTGAGAATTTTTTTCCAAGTAAGTAATCAGTTCTTCTTTACTAAAATTTACCGAAGTATCAAAATGTTTTAATTCCTCTTCAATAATCTTACACTCTGTCTCACCAATAGAATACGCTGTCAATATAGATTTTATTGTATCAAGAGAAGGCAAACCTATTTTTAGAGCATCGTACAATAAGCCCCCAAGTACAGCTGAAGTAAAAAAATCCATATCAAACTTCCTTTATAATTTTTTATAAAACTATTATACACAAATAAAATTATTAGTAATTTAAAAATATTGCAATCAGAAATGTGCCATATAATAGCTAATAAATGAAGAAAAAGATGAGAATTGATAGATTCAAAGAAAAACTTATTTTATAGTTTTATTTGTATACAGATAAGATTTATCCTTTTATTCATAACAAACAAGAATTATTGATTGCCTTTTTTAATGGCAACCGTTGCCATATTCCGATGTTTTTGACTTGTCAGCGACCAAATTTTCGTTCGTGGTGAGCTTGTCGAACCATAAACAGACACCCTTCGACAGGCTCAGGGCGAACGGGGAAAATATTAAAAACTGGATTCCCGATCTAGTCGGGAACCTCGAAGAGGTTCTTGTGCCCTTTGGGTATGACGAAATACCCTACTCCGATTACTTTTAATCCCTAATCAGCTAAAATTGCATCAAATCTATTTCAGGGCTTGATATAAACTATGTTTAAATCGATATTCTCCAACTCTTTTGGTATTCTCATCTCCCGTGTTACGGGACTAGGACGTGATGTATTAATGACGTCGGTGTTGGGTGCCAACATGTGGAGCGATATTTTTCTAATGGCGTTCAAATTCCCGAATCTCTTTCGCCGTATCTTCGCAGAGGGCTCGTTTACCCAAAGCTTCATGCCCTCGTACATCGCCTCCAATCAAAAAAGCGTCTTTGCCGTAGCCATCTTTATCCGCTTTATGACATTTATCGTTTTCCTCTCTTTTCTCGTCACCCTCTTCCCCGGTTTTTTCACCAAAATGTTGGCGTGGGATTGGGGGCATGAACTTATTTCCAAGACCGCTCCGCTAACCGCGATCAATTTTTGGTATCTCGATCTCATCTTTATCGTCACCTTTTTAGGTTCTTTGCTCCAGCACAAAGAACACTTTTTTACGACCGCTTTTTCGACCGTTTGGCTCAATATCGCGATGATCACCGCGTTGATCCTCTTTACCAACTCCGATCCAAAAACCATCGTTTATGCTCTGAGTTTCTCTATCCTCATCGGAGGGGTATTCCAAGTCATCACCCATCTCTACGCGATGCGTCAGCAAGGGCTGATGAAAATCCTCGTAGGGGGATGGAAATACCGTAAAACCAAAGATGTCAAAGAAGAAGAATCCAAGTTTAAATCCCTCTTTATCCCCTCGGTGCTCGGGAACTCTACGGCACAAATCGCCTCGTTCATCGATACCTCACTCGCCTCGTTTTTGGCGGCGGGATCAGTGTCGTATCTCTTTTACGCCAACCGTATTTTTCAGCTCCCTTTCGCCATCATCGCCCTCGCCATCACCACCGCGCTGTTTCCCAAAATCGCCAAAGCGATCAATAACAACAATAATGATCTCGCATTCGAAAATCTCCACAAATCGTTTTGGCTTCTCAATGCTCTGCTGGGACTCTCCGTTTTAGGGGGAATTTTGCTCGCGGAACCGATCATTTGGCTGTTGTTTGAGCGGGGGGCGTTTGATATACAAGATACCCTCAATACCGCTCGCGTGCTCCAAATGTACATGGTGGGGCTCATCCCTTTTGGGTTGGCGAAGCTCTTTTCGATGTACCTCTACGCCCAGCATAAACACCTTAAAGCGGCTAAAATCGCCGTTATCTCCCTCGTGATTAATCTGATTTTCTCGATTATTTTGATGCAAAGTATGGGAGCGGCAGGGCTGGCATTGGCGGGGAGTATCGGAGGGGCGGTACAGTTTATCCTCACAATCCAAGCAGTGGGTTGGAGCATCTTTTTTGAGCTTCTCAAAACCCGTTTCAGCCTCTATTTTATCCTCGGCACGGCAGGAATCACTATCGCATTCTATGCTCTAAACAATTTTTTGATACACTTGATACGATAATTTAGCAGGAAACCCATGACCATTTACGACAGCATCCAAAAAACCAAACTACCATTTACTCCGCTCCAAGAAGGGAAAGTCTCCCTCTACGTCTGCGGCCCGACCGTCTATGACGATGCCCATTTGGGACACGCCAAAAGTGCGTTGGTGTTCGATCTATTGCGCCGTGTTCTCGAAGCGGAGGGGTATGACGTCCTCTTTGCCCGAAACATCACCGATATTGATGACAAGATCATCAACAAAGCGCGTGAACTCGGGATCAGTACGAGCGAAATAGCCGAACGTTATACGGCAGCGTACACCCGCGATATGGCGGCTATCGGTGTACAAAAACCGACCTTAGAGCCCAAAGCAACCGAATCGATCGATGCGATGAGCGAGATGATCCAACGCCTCCTCGATAAAAAACACGCCTATACCATCAGCAACGGCGACATCTATTTCGATACCTCCAGCGACAAAAACTATCTCAGCCTCTCCAACCGTCAAAGCAATGAGAACGTCAGCCGTGTCGAGAGAGTCTCCGAAAAACGCAATGAAGCCGATTTCGCCCTCTGGAAAGCGGTACATGATGAGGGGGTAGCATTTGATTCGCCGTTTGGTCGCGGTCGTCCTGGGTGGCATTTGGAGTGTTCGGCGATGATCGAGCGCTACGTGAGCCCGCATGTCGGTGACTATGCGATCGACATCCACGGCGGCGGAGCCGATCTGCTCTTTCCCCATCATGAAAACGAAGCGGCACAAACCCGCTGTGCGACAAATCACGAGTTGGCTAAATACTGGATGCACAACGGATTTGTCACGATCGGCGGGGAGAAAATGTCCAAGAGTTTGGGGAACAGTTTTTTCCTCAAAGACGCTCTCAATAGCTATGACGGCGAAGTGCTCCGTTTTTATCTCCTCAGCACCCATTATCGAGGGGATTTTAACTTCAACGAAGAAGACTTAATCGCTTCCAAACGCCGCCTTGATCGCCTCTACCGTCTCAAAAAGCGACTTTTCGGACTCACGGCGGAGTTGATCGATACCGAGTTTAAACGCAACCTGCTCGAAGCGCTGGGAGATGATCTAAACGTCTCTCGTGCCTACGCCCTCATCGATGAGCTGATCAGCAGTGCCAACGAAGCACTCGACACCAATCCGAAAGATAAAAGTTACCGCCAAAACCTCCTGTCGGCGCTATCGAGCATTGAGAGCGTTTTAGGGTTCGGGAGTCAAAATCCATACGAGTATTTCCAATTCGGGTTGGATGAAGCGACCAAAACAAAAATCGATGATTTAATCCTCCGACGAACCGAAGCGAAAAAAGCCAAAGATTTCGCCGCTTCCGATGCACTCCGCGATGAGCTTACCGCAATGGGGATCGCGATTATGGATACACCGACTGGAACTTTTTGGGAGATACGAGATTGAAAGAGAGCATTAGACGCTATTTACCGTATATCAAAGGGTACAAATTCCACTATCTGATGGTCTTGCTCGGGATCATTCTAACGGTAACGGCAACGGCGGGAACCGCTAAAATCATGCAGCCTCTGATGGATAATATGTTTATCAAAAAAGAGCAGAACATGCTCTATATTATCCCCGCATTGCTCATCGGAATCTATATTTTAAAATCGGCTGGACGCTATATCCAAGCCGTTTTTACCACCCATATCGGGTTGCATATCGTTTCGCGCCTTCGCGAAGATTTATTAGAAAAAATGCTTCATATGGATATGCAGTTTCTCTATAGCGAGCGTTCCGGAGAGCTCATCTCTCGTATCACCAACGACATCACCCGCGTCCAATATTTTGTCTCCCGAATGCTCCCCGAACTGATACAGGAGAGTTTTACCGTTATAGCCCTGGTCGGCTACGTCATTTATCTCAATGCTTCCCTCGCTTTTTGGGCGCTGTTTGTCATGCCGGTCGTGATTTTCCCCCTCATTAAAATTACCCGCCGACTCAAACGGCTCTCTCACCGTTCCCAAGAGAAAAATGCCGATCTGATGACCCGATTGACCGAAGTGTTCAATAACAATGAAATCATCAAAGCCAATGCCACCGAAGGGTACGAGCTCGAACGCTATAAAGATGAAAACGAACGATTTTTCAAGCTCAATATGAAAGCGACCTACACTAGTGAGCTGGTCTCTCCGGTGATGGAGATCATTGCCGCCATCGGGCTGGCCGCCGTTATTTTTATCGGGGGGAGAGCCGTTTATGCGGGTGAGATGAGCGTAGGGGAGTTTACCTCCTTTTTGACAGCCGTCGGGCTTGTGTTTCAACCGCTTCGACGGGTCAGCGCCATCTACAGTAAAGTCCAAGACGCCCAAGCCGCGAGCGAACGGGTGTTTCATATCTTTGACATTGAAAACAACATTAAAGACGGTTCGTTGACGCTAAATGAACCCATCAGCCATCTGCAATTTGAGAATGTCACCCTCAATTTCGGGGACAAAACGGCACTCTCCCATATCGATCTCACTATTCACGCGGGACAAACGGTAGCCCTCGTCGGACAAAGCGGCGGAGGGAAAAGCTCTATGACCAACCTTCTGCTCCGTTTTTACGACCCTTCCGAGGGGAGAGTTTTACTCAACCATCACGATCTAAAATCGTATACCCAGAATTCTCTCCGTAGCCAAATCGCTTCGGTATCTCAAAGGGTCTATATCTTCCAAGACACCTTAGCGGCGAATGTCGCATACGGCAGTGACATCGATGAAGAGAGAGTAAAAAATGCGCTGCAAAAAGCCGATGCACTGGAGTTTGCTTCCGAATTACCGGAGGGGATTTATACGGTGATGCAAGAGTTCGGTGCGAATCTCTCCGGCGGTCAGCGTCAGCGTATCGCCATCGCCCGTGCCATCTACAAACACGCCTCTCTTTTGATTTTGGATGAAGCGACCAGTGCATTGGACAACGAAAGCGAAAAGCGTATCCAAGCGGCATTGCATGAGTATGCCCACGACAAAATCACCCTCATTATCGCCCATCGTCTCAGCACGATTACCCATGCCGATACGATTTTGTATTTTGAAGAGGGGCATATCATCGCTCGCGGAACCCATCAAGAGCTGCTTGAAACCTCCGAAAACTATCGCCGTCTTGCGGGGAAAATGGGAGAATAATCCCCTATTAATCCTTTTTTGAGTATAATCGCGTCAATTTTAACTCTTCAAGAGGCGGATGGAATGTTTGATTACGAATCTCTAAAACCTTGGCTTTTTAAACTTCAGCCTGAAAATGCCCATACCCTTGCCGCTGCCCTGTTACGCGGTGCGAGCTTTTGTCCCCCCCTTGCCAACGCATGGATGGCGAAACATTTCGTAAGTCACCCTTCCCTCTCCCAAGAGTTATTCGGACGGACATTTTTAAATCCGGTCGGTCTTGCGGCAGGGTTTGATAAAAACGCTACGATGTTTCACGGTGTTATGGCGATGGGATTCGGATTCAGCGAGATCGGTACCCTCACCCCAAAACCTCAAGAGGGGAATCCCCGCCCCCGTTTGTGGAGACACATCGAAGAAGAGACCCTCCAAAACGCGATGGGATTTAATAATGACGGACTCTTCCGTATCTCTCACCGTCTCAAAAATATCTATCCGTTCAGCACCCCTATCGGTGTCAACATCGGAAAAAACAAGATCACTCCGGAAGATCGGGCGATCAAAGATTACACAACATTGATCAAAGCGCTCCATGAGTATGCCGACTACATGGTCATCAATATCTCATCCCCGAATACTCCGGGATTGCGTGATCTCCAAAACGAAGCGTTTATCAGCCAACTCTTTGCCGAGGCTAAAGCGATTACTAACAAACCGATTTTGCTCAAAATCGCCCCCGATATGTCCGAAGATCAAGCGGTAGCGCTATGTGTCCATGCGGTTGAGAGCGGAGCGGATGGGATCATCGCGACCAACACGACGGTCGATTATTCCCTCGTCAGTGAGCCTGAAGAGATCGGAGGGCTCAGCGGTGAAGTGTTGCGTGAACGAAGCTTCTATATTTTTGATGCGATCGCTCGCGAACTTTTCGGCAAAACGACCCTTATCAGCGTCGGCGGGATCAACTCTCCCGAAGAGGCATACCGCCGTATCCGCGCGGGTGCATCACTGGTTCAAATCTATACCTCGTTGATTTTCAAAGGTCCTGAAGTGATCGAAGAGATCAACAGCGGGCTAATCGACCTTTTGGCATCGGACGGATTTAGTTCGATCACCGAAGCAATCGGCGCAGATCGGTAATGAAAATCCTCATTGCCTCTATTTTGTCTTTAGGAACCCTTATGGCCTCATCTCTGCCTCACTACGAAACCCAAACCCTCTCCAACGGTTTGCAAGTCGTTACTATCCCTATGGATAACGGCTCCAAAGTCATCTCTACCGATATTTTCTATCAAGTGGGAAGCCGCAACGAAGTGATGGGAAAAAGCGGCATCGCCCATATGTTGGAACACATGAACTTCAAATCGACCAAAAATCTCAAAGCGGGCGAGTTTGACGAAGAGGTAAAAAGTGTCGGAGGGATGAATAACGCTTCGACGGGATTCGATTTCACCCACTACTATATCAAATCAAGCAGTGAAAATCTCTCCAAATCACTCTCCCTCTTCTCGGAGTTGATGCAAAACCTTAACCTCAAAGACGAAGAGTTCCAACCCGAGCGCAACGTCGTCGCCGAAGAGCGCCGATGGAGAACCGATAACAATCCGATGGGATACCTCTATTTTCGCCTCTTTAACAGTGCGTATGTGTACCATCCCTACCACTGGACACCGATCGGGTTTATGAACGATATTCAAACGTGGACGCTGGAGGATATTAAGACATTCCACCAAACCTACTATCAGCCGAAAAATGCCATTTTGGTCGTAACAGGCGATATAAAACCCCAAAGCGTATTCGAAGAGGCGCAAAAACACTTCGGAAACGTAGCCAATACCCTCGAAATCCCTACGAAAAAAGTGATTGAACCCGAACAAGACGGAGCACGCCGCGTGGAAGTGAACAAAGAGAGCGAAGTGGAAATGCTTGCCATCAGCTTCCCGATCCCGAACTTCCAACATCCCGATCAGCCGAAACTCTCAGCACTCAGCGAAATGCTCAGTTCCGGCAAAAGCTCTCGTCTCAACCGCATACTAGTCGATGAAAAACGGCTGGTCAACCAAATCTACGCCTACAATATGGAAAATATCGATCCGGGCGTATTCCTCTTTTTAGCCGTCTGCAATAACGGTGTCAAAGCCGAAGAGGTGGAAAAAGAGATTTGGGCTATTATCCACACGCTCCAAAACAAGCCGGTTGAAAAAGCCGAGGTTGAAAAGATCAAGATCAATACCAAAGCCGATTTCATCTACTCGCTGGAGAGTTCAACCTCCGTTGCCGAACTCTTCGGAAGCTACCTCGCTCGCGGCGATATAGCTCCGCTGATGAAGTACGAAGCCGCTATCGAAGCGCTTAATCCAGATGAGATCCAAAACGTCGCCAAAACCTATTTGGTTCCTGAAAAATCAACCACGCTAATCCTACGAAAAGGTAAAAAATGAATCTAGTTACCGGTTCAACCACCGCCCTTATAACACCGTTTAAAAACGGAAAATTGGATGAACAAAAATACGCCGAACTTATCCAACGACAAATCAACAATGGGATTGATGCCGTTTGTCCGGTAGGGACGACAGGAGAGAGTGCAACTCTCAGCTACGAAGAAGATCGTATCTGTATGGAGATCGCTGTATCGGTTTGTAAAGGAACCTCTACCAAAGTCCTTGCAGGTGCGGGAAGCAACTCGACCGCCGAAGCGATCGAAGCGGCACGTACGGCTCAAAAATGCGGTGTCGATGCTATTTTCTCAGTAGCACCGTACTACAACAAACCTTCCCAAGAAGGGCTTTATCAGCACTACAAAGCAATCGCCGAGTCGGTTCCGGAACTTCCGGTAATGCTCTACAACGTTCCGGGACGAACGATAGTGGACATCAGTGCCGATACCGTTATCCGTCTTTTTGATGATGTGCAAAATATCTACGGGATCAAAGAGGCGACAGGGAGTATCGAGCGCACTATCGAACTTCTCTCACGTCGTCCTGAACTCAAAGTATTGTGCGGGGATGACGCTATCGATTACGCCATTCTCGCGTGCGGCGGAGCGGGTATCACTTCGGTCACCTCGAACCTCCTCCCTGATCTCAAAAGTTCCCTCGTTTCCAAAGCGCTCGGAGGCGATATGAACGGAGCAAAAGCGCTGAACGATCAATTATTTCCGATCAACAAAGCCCTCTTTTTGGAGTCCAACCCCGTCATGATCAAAGCGGCAATGTACATCGCAGGGCTACTCGATACCCTCGAATATCGACTCCCGCTTGTCGCACCGAGTAACGACAATATGAAAAAACTCGAAGAAGTTCTAAAAAATTACACGATTGTAGGAGCATAAAGAATGTCAAATATGAAGGGTAAAACACTGGTCATCACCGGAGCAACCAAAGGTATCGGTCAAGCGATCGCTGAAAAATTTGCACAACAGGGTGTCAATATCGCATTCACCTATAACTCAAATGCCGAAACAGCCAATGTTCTCGCGCAAGAGTGGGAGAGCAAATACGGCGTCAAAGCCCGTGCCTACCCTCTGAATATTTTAGAGCCCGATGAGTTTAAACCCCTCTTTGAAGCAATCGATGCCGATTTTGACCGTGTCGACTTTTTCGTCAGCAACGCGATGATCTATGGCCGTCCGGTAGTCGGCGGATACGGTAAATTTATGCGTCTCAAACCAAAAGGTTTGAATAACATCTACACCGCAACGGTCAATGCTTTCGTCGTCGGAACCCAAGAAGCGGCAAAACGGATGGAAAAAGTGGGCGGCGGTGCGGTCGTTACGATGTCAAGTACCGGTAATCTGATCTATATCGAAAACTACGCGGGTCATGGAACCAACAAAGCGGCCGTTGAAGCGATGAGCCGCTACGCGGCGGTAGAACTCGGAGAAATGAACATCCGTGTCAACGCCGTCTCCGGCGGACCGATCGATACCGACGCACTCAAAGCGTTCACAAACTACGAAGAGGTAAAAGCCGAAACTATCAAACGCTCGGCACTCAACCGCATGGGAAGCCCGAACGACATCGCAGGGGCTGTCTATTTCCTCTGCACCGAAGAGGCGAGCTGGATCACCGGACAAACAATCATTGTTGACGGTGGCACCACATTTAGATGATTAATATTCCCAATATCTTAGCCTTTATCCGCCTTCTCATCGCTCCGCTGATGTTTTGGATCATCCTCAACCCACAAATCTTTACCGATATGGGATGGCATATCAGCTGGAACTATTACATCGCGACATTGCTTTTCGTCATCGCCAGTACAACCGATTTTTTCGACGGATACGTTGCCCGCGAACTCGATCAAATCACCATCGTCGGGCAAATACTCGACCCGTTAGCCGATAAGATGCTCACCCTCGCCGCATTTTTGGGGCTGATGATGAGCGGTGCCGCCTCAGCATGGGCGATCTACATCATTATCGTTCGTGAACTATTCATTACGGGGCTTCGGACCCTCTCCCTCTCTGAGGGGATCGACGTCAGCGCTTCAATGGCGGGAAAAGTAAAAACGGTTGCGCAAATGATCGCTATCGGATTTTTGCTGATGCATTGGCCGTTCGGTGACGCGTTGTTGTGGATCGCCGTTGCCCTCACCGTGTACTCCGGTGCCGAATATGTGATCGGTTTTAGCAAAGCCTATAAAGGGAAACTCTAACATGTCGTGGATTGTCGCTCTCCTCGTCCTCTCCGTCCTCATTTTCTTCCATGAACTCGGGCACTACAGCGCCGCACGCTTCTTCGGTGTCTATGTCGAAGTATTCAGTATCGGTTTCGGAAAAAAACTCGCCTCGTTTCAGTGGATCGGAACGCAGTGGCAAATCTCCGCGATTCCTCTGGGCGGCTATGTCAAAATGAAAGGTCAAGACGATCTCGATCCCACTGCGATCAGCAATGACAACGACAGTTATAATTCCAAAAAGCCGTGGCAGCGGATCATCATCCTCTTTGCAGGACCGTTGGCTAACTTCGTCCTAGCGTGGTTCTTTTTCTATGCTATCGCATTAGGTGGGCCTCAGTCACTTTCTCCGGTTATCGGAAAAGTGCTCGAAGCTTCTCCTGCCCAACAAGCTGGATTAAAGACTCATGATAAAATCATCGCAATCAACGGAGTAACCATCACCGAGTGGGACGAGCTCTCCGAATATATCAAAACCTCTCAGGGGACATTGACATTAAGTGTGGATCGAAACGGTACACAACGTTTCATTACGCTTACCCCGCGCATCAGTGAAGCAACAAACTTATTCAAAGAAAAAATCCAACAGCGTATGGTCGGAATCGCTCCCGAAGGGGTCACCCACACTCTCGATCTAAGTTTTAGTGAAACGATCACCTACGCATCCAAACAAACCTATGAAACCTCCTTTTTGATTTTCCAAAGTGTTCAAAAACTCCTCACCGGTGTCGTTCCGGCCAAAGAGGTGGGAGGGGTAGTGAGTATCGTCCAGATCACAGCCGATGCTACGGCGTATGGGTGGATGTCTCTGTGTTTCTTTGCCGCTTTGATTTCGGTCAATCTCGGAGTTCTCAACCTCCTCCCTATCCCTGCTCTCGATGGGGGACATATCATGTTTAACCTTTATGAGATGATCCGTCGCAAAGCTCCGAGCGAAGAGGTCATCACCCGTCTCACGATAGGAGGATGGGTACTCCTGCTGGGTCTTATGAGTTTAGGACTCTATAACGATATTACGAGGTTGATGCAATGACAACGCTGGAACAAAAACGCCATTTTGACCATATCATTGAGCGAGTAGAAAAAGCCCGTTTGCGCTTAAGCGATCACCACATCGTTAAAATCGTCGCAGCGAGCAAATACGTCGATGCCGACGCCATCCGTAGTCTCTATGCCATCGGTCAACGCGCCTTCGGAGAGAATAAAGTCCAAGACCTCGTAGCCAAAAGCAACGCATTGGAAGAGTTACCGATCGAATGGCATTTCATCGGAAGCTTGCAAAAAAACAAGATCAACCACCTCCTCAGCGTCCGCCCTCATCTAGTGCACTCGATTGATTCGATAGAACTTGCCCATGCACTCAATGAGCGTCTTGAACGTGAAAATATGCATTTGCGCGCATTGGTTCAAATCAATTCCGCCTATGAAGCGTCCAAAAGCGGTTTCTACCCCGAAGAGGTTAACGAAAGATATGCTCAGATTCAGCAAGAATGCCCACGCCTCCAACTCCAAGGGGTAATGTCGATCGGAGCTCACGTCGAAGATCGTGAAATTATCCAAAAAAGCTTCGAAACTACCCGCCGCATTTACGATACTTTGCCCAATGCAACTATCTGTTCCATGGGGATGAGCAGTGATTTTGAACTCGCCATCGAGTGCGGTTCCACAATGATACGTTTAGGATCAGTTTTATTCCCGAAATAGTTATGTTATTAACTATTTATAATTTTTTCATCACAAATCCTCCTCTCCTATGCTATAATCATTACGTTTTATAAAAGAGAGGGAAAGTGTGAATAAGATTAAACAGCGAGCTACGCTTTATTCTATCGCCCTTTACGTATTATTAATTATTATTTTTATTGTTACCATTATCCAAGATAAAAAACATGTTTTAGAGGAAAAAACCTCTTCCCATCGCGCCCTTTTGCGAAACTCATTCGATTTAGCGATGCTCGACACCCAAAAAGGGCTCAGTGAGCTTGCCTGTAAAATCGCCGGTAATCGTGAAATCGTCGACGCATTTGCCGCAGGGGATCGCGAAAAACTCTATCAACTCACCCTCCCGTTATTTACCGAAGCAAAAGTTCGCGGCGATGTTGATATGAGCGGTTTTGTCGGTGCGAACGGGGAACACTTCCTCCGATTGCAGGATCCTAAAAAATTCGGCGATAACATTCTCAAAAAACGCCCTGTTTTGGCCTATGCTATCAATAATCATAAAAGTGTAACCACTCTGGATGTTACGATATATGATGTCTCTTTGGTCACGATCATCCCGATATTTAAAAACGGAACTTTTATCGGTATTATCCAAACAGTTGCTAAAATTGACCGTGTTCAAAAACGGCTGGATGCCCACTCAGGAATCAAAAGTGCGATTGCTTTTGATACACAAAAACTCAAAAGTTTATTGCCTGATTCTAAAAATAAAACGTATGAAAACTATTCCATCGTCTCTTCCAATGACCCTCTGTTCGTAAACCTCCCAAATACCTTTACTTTCAACGATAGTAAACGCTATGAAATCAACGGACTCGATTATGTTATAGCCTCCCGTTCGCTCACCAATTATAATAACGACACGATTGCAATGATGACCTGTGCTTTTGATATTACTGAGGATGTAAATGAATACGATGCAGAGATACGCAATCTTATTCTCATCAGCTTATTTCTCCTCTCAATCGTCGCTATCATCCTCCATTTCGGTTTTCGAGTTCTGATCCGTCGGATCGAACGCGATACCAAAATCACACAAGAGCTTAATCAAAAACTGACCCATCAGCTCCACACCGATCATCTCACCTCCCTCCCGAATCGTAATGCCCTGATTCGGGACATCGATACCAAGCGTTTCTACGCACTTATCCTTTTGAATATCGATAATTTCAAAGAGATCAACGATTTTTACGGACATGCCATCGGAGATGAGGCACTTCTAGCCCTCACACACTCAATCAAAGACGCAATATCTGATTATCCCATGTATCTGTATAAAATGCCTTCCGATGAGTACGCTATAGCCCTTTATGAGCCTATGAGTTCCACACAACTCGAAACAGCCCGCGTCTCAATCGCTCAGCATCTACAATCACAATACTATGATCTTCACGGTGCAAGTATTTATATGACGCTAACCATGGGGATGGACATTGCACTGCGAGAGAAAAACAAATCGGTCGATCTGCTTCTCAATGCCGATATGGCACTCAAAACAGCCAAAAAACGTCATTTAAGCTATCAACTCTATGATGAGACCATGCAGGTCAAACAAGAGTACCAACACAATATTTTGTGGAATAAAAAGCTCAAAGAAGCAATTGAAGCAAAACGATTTACCCTCTATTATCAGCCGATTTTCGATACAAAAACCGGTGCTATTGTAGAATACGAAGCCCTTATCCGTATGATCGACAGTAACGGTGCTATCGTTTCTCCGGGCTATTTTCTCCCTGCCGCACGTCAATCTCGTCTATATCCGCTCCTCTCTCAATTCGTGATTGAAGAAGTATTTAAAATGTTAGAAACAACGTCGAATACCTATTCTATCAACCTTTCGGTTGATGATATTATCGATAAACCGACGAAAGAGTTTCTCATCCAAAAACTTCAACATTCCGAACATTCAAACCGACTTATTTTTGAACTTTTAGAGAGTGAAGGGATCGAAAACTATCAAGAGGTCTCTGCATTTATCGCCGAAGTCAAACAGCTCGGATGCCGCATCGCCATCGATGATTTCGGGACGGGGTATTCGAACTTTGCCCATATTCTCAGACTCGATGTCGATATTCTAAAAATTGACGGATCATTGATCCGCAATATCGATTCCGATACCAATGCGCAAACTATCCTTCTTGCGGTCGTGGAGTTTTCAAAACATTTGGGACTTAAAACGATTGCCGAATTTGTCCATTCCGAAGCGGTCTATACGAAATGTAAAGAGTTGGGAATCGATCATCTCCAAGGGTATTACCTCGGCGAGCCTAAACCTCTCGGAGAGTAAAGCGAAACCCTTTACGATCCCCTTCGCACAAAGTGATCTCTCCGCCGTGAGACTCCACGATATTTTTGGATAACACCAGTCCTAATCCATTACCCCGTTCTTTGGTGCTTTTAAACGCTTCAAAGAGCCATTTTTTATTCTCGATGGCGATACCGCTGTCATAAATCTCAAACGTGTGATACACACCCTCTTGGAAATGGAGAATTTCGATTTCCCCCTCCTCCTCTTCATCCAGTTCGATCGCATCGATCGCATTAAAGACAAAATTGGTAAAAAGCATCGTCAGCAGATCCAAATCGCCGAACAACTCAAAATCCTCTTCGGGAAAATTAAACTCAATCGGTTTCGCATAGCTGTAATACCCGATAGCACTCATAAGCGCATCGCGTATCTGAAACCATCGTAGCGAATTTTTCTGAGCGCTGACCCCCTTGGAAAACAGAAGCGTCGCTTTGATAATCCTCTCGATTCGATAGAGCGATTTTTGAATCTCGGTTACAATGGGCTTGTTTTCTTCTTTGACCCGCTTCATCAATGTCGATGCCAAGAGGGCGATAGAGCCGATAGGATTACGGATTTCATGGCTGAGATGTGCCGCCATCTGACCCATCGTTGCGAGATTTTCTTTCCGTTTCTGTTCGGTGATGTCGGTCGCACTTAAGAGCCGTTTTTCATTATGCTGTGCCGATTTGATGAGATAGGAGCGCTCTTTGAAGGTCATCTCATAATCTTCACCTTCCAAATGAAGGGTATCAAAAAGTTTTTCCAAACGTTTGGCTTGAGAGTTTTGGAGAAAAATAGAGCCATCTGTTTCTACGATCCAAATGGCATTGGGGAGAAACTCGATAACCTGTTCAATCGTACTTTGAAGATGGTTATACGACTGACGGAGGGAAACATACTCCTCTTCGACCTTATAGGTTTGATCGATGAGGGCTTTAAGCTCTTCGGGGGAGATACTCTGACTCACGCTATTCCTTGACGGGGTCAAAAATCCCCCAAATGAACTAATATTCGATACAGACCGTAAGCATCTTCCGTACCGCATACCTC
>NZ_DASUIQ010000114.1:0-21137 GCF_036279695.1 Sulfuricurvum sp. | reverse complement strand
GATTGTCGAAAACTTCCCACGCGTTCTCCCTGAGGGGCTACGTGCGGTTATCACCGAATCCTCGATCCGTGTATTGCCGATTTTTGAACTCATCGGTCAACACGTCGAACGTCACGAAATGTTCCGCGCATTTAACATGGGTGTCGGAATGATCCTCGTCGTCAAAGAAGCGGATGTTGCCGATGTTCTCGCCGCAACAGACGGATACGTTATCGGTCATCTCGAAGCAGGTCAACGCGAAGCGGTTTTAGTCTAAACCGCCCGTTTTCATTTCATTAATATATCCCACTCTTTTTCGTGCTATTATGTTAACAATAATTCCCGCAAGGAGCCCTCATGAATTTTAAAGCTATTTCTGCCGCCGTTATTTTGAGTGCAGTCGCTATCCAATTTATCCCCTATGGCAAAGACCACACCAACCCACCAGTAGTTAGTGAGCCTCAATGGGACTCAGCTCGTACCAAAGAGCTTTTTAACCGCGCGTGTGCCGATTGTCACTCCAATGAGACCAAATATCCTTGGTACAGCAATATCGCCCCTGTTTCATGGCTTGTAGCGCATGATATTGAAGAGGGTCGTGAAAAATTGAACGTTTCCATGCTCGGTGTTCAACCAAAAAATAAAGTACGCGATGCCGCAGAGGAAGTCGAAGAGGGGGAAATGCCTATACCTCCGTATCTTATCACCCATCCTGAAGCGCGTTTGAGCGATGCAGAGAAAAAAGAACTGATTGACGGTCTTGAAAAAACATTCGGGAAAGAAGAAGAGAAAGAGGAGAAATAATTACCCCTCTCTCCCGTATAACTCATTGTATAACTCCATCGCATAGCGATCCGACATACTGGCGATATAATCGCTGATAACGCGATGAACATTTCGTCGTTCACACTGCTCCAAATAATACCTCGGCAACATCTTCGGCTCTTCCATCAAAGCATTAAACAACCCTATAATCGCCTGTTTCCCCGCAAACATTTTACGCATAATATGTTTGTGCTGATAGAGTTCCTGATACAAAAGCTTTTTGAGTTTTTTGATCTGAGTCTCCAACTCGGAATCGAATCCGATCACTATCGGCTCGGAAGAGGGAATAACCGACGCTAACACACGGCTGTTATCGATTTTGTCTCGTGAGTGTTCGAGAAGCGAATAGACGAGATGGTTGATGAGATGGGAGCTGAAGCGATAGCGAAACATCTCGTCCTCATCTTCATGTATCCCCTCGTCATACACTTTTTGCAAAATCGTCTGAATGAGTTCGGAAGATTTGAGCGTTTCAAACGTAATAAGCCCCGATGCGACACCATCATCGATGTCATGGCTGATGTAGGCGATCTCATCGGCACGATCGACGATCATCGCTTCAATACTCGGATGGGTGTCGAGGGCAAACGCGTCTCGTATCTCATCGGGTAAAAACGATTTGTTATAGGGATAGGAGTGTTTGAGTATCCCCTCTAGCGTCGCGTAGGTGAGATTGAGTCCCAGAAATGCTTTGTAGCGCTGTTCGAGTTTCGTGACGACCCGAAAGCTTTGGAAATTATGCTCAAACCCGCTCTCAAATCCACGCTCTTTTAAACAGACATCAAGAGTGTCTCCTCCAATATGCCCAAAAGGGGTATGCCCTAAATCGTGCGAGAGGGCGATACTTTCAGCTAACGACTCTTCAAGCCCCAGATGGGATGCGATGGAGCGGGCGATTTGACTCACTTCGATGCTGTGGGTAAGACGGGTACGGAAAAAATCCCCTTGCGAATTTAAAAATACCTGCGTTTTATACTCAAGACGTCGAAAACTCCCTGAATGGATAATACGGTCACGATCACGCGCATAGGGGGAGCGAAAATCGTCACTGATCGGATAAAAACGGTGATATGGGAGCACGGGAACCCTTTTGAATGATGTTATGCCATTATATCAAGGGAAATGCTTTTCAAAAAAACTTTTTTTACGTTAAATTAACACTTCTCTTTTACAATGACGGTTCGATTCTCCTTCGATAGTTTGATCGAGCCCTCCTCCTTCGTGGCTCGGTTACTATAATTTTTCATTATTTCCTAACAATCTAACAATTGATCTCTACAAAACAAGATATAATATATCATCATAAAATCCAAGGCAATAGAATGGATAATAAAATTGATAAAAAAATATCCACACTAATCAGCGACACGGCTCGTGATAGCGCAAAAGTTTATCAAAGTGCCAATATAAAAGCACGCCGCCAACAAGAAGATGATTTTTTTAATCAATCGCTCGATTATCGTGATTTCGTTTTTTCACCGGAGGGATATGAGGGGATTATGGTAGCAATTTATATTGCCGTCATCCCGTATCTTGCAGGGTTGCTTTTTCTCTATTTATTCGTTGCCAGAGCGCATTATGAATATTTCTTGGTATTTAACATAACCTCGTATGCCGTTATTTGGGCAATCGGTTATGAGGTGTGTGCCGTATCGCTTTTGGTCGGTATTTTTCTAATGTGGCTCAAGCATATCAATACGCGCTGGAACAAAGAACAGTCTCGTAAAAAACCGCCGAGGGATCGTTACGGTTTTTAAGGGGGAACCCTTAAGCTATCTTTGGTACAATTTCACTCTTCCAAAATGGACAGCTGGCCGAGTGGTCGATGGCGCACGCCTGGAACGCGTGTGTAGGGCAACCTACCTAGAGTTCGAATCTCTAGCTGTCCGCCATTACACGTTTTATTTATGCCCTCTTTTATCCCGTTCTTCAATCAACATCGCATTCAACGTATTAATAACTTCACGGCTTCCGTTTTCAGCTTCTTTGAAATAGTTCATCACGTTTTTAGATTCTTGAGAGCATGTTCCCTCCGCAACACACTTGACCGCTTCGATAATGTTGTCATGGACTGTTTTATGCGGTGCTTCGAGTTTTCTAAAACTTGGGGTATTGCCGAAGATTTGAGATCCTTTTCCACCCTCAGCCCATTTGCCGAGACGGCAATGATGATGATCGACGAACTCTGCATCTACCTTATCGCTAAAGACGGTTTTATACCCTTTGGATTTGAAGAGGAGATGATCGAGTTTAACCAATACCATAAAGACCGAGTAGAGAACATTGGTCGAATCGTGCTCAATCACTTCGGTTCGGCTTCCTAAACTTTGAAGGGTTGCACGGAATTGTTCCAACTTGCCGCTCGACATCGTGGAGATGGATTCCATCGCGCTCGATCGCTCATAAATCTCCGTCGCATTTTGTTTCAAACTCTGAACGCTCATCGCCACTTCGGAAGTCGCTTTTTGGGTTCGTTCGGCGAGCTTTCGCACCTCATCCGCAACAACGGCGAAGCCTCGACCATGTTCACCCGCACGCGCCGCTTCGATCGCGGCGTTGAGAGCGAGGAGATTTGTTTGATCGGAAATGTCTTTGATCAAATCGATAACTTGTCCGATGGAGCCGACTCCGTCATTGAGCTGACCCACTGAACCGTAGTTATCGGTGATGTTGTTCACCAACTGTTGCTGAATATCGAGGATCTCTCCGATTTCGTTGTTAATCCCCACCGCATTTTCACGGTTATCTTTGTTCAATGCCTCAATCTCTTCAAGCTGACTTACATTCTCAGCAAGGTCTTTTTGAAGCAGTGTCAAATCGGTTTGACAGGCGGTGGTCAAACTCTCTGTTAAGTGGCTGATCAGCTCAGCCATAACGGCATTATTTTGAAATGCCATGTTCTCTGACCTAAGTCGGTCAAGTTCATTTTGCAGAGACTGATTACTTTTTTCGAGTTCTGCGATTTTTGTATGAAGGGGTGCTACATCTTCAACCGGAGCTTTATTTCCAAAGAACATTTATAACCTTTTCTTAAGTGTTACAAAAATGTTACATCAGTACATATTAATCCAATATTAAAGCGTCATTTAAGTTCAATTTTGCTCTGCATAAATTGTATCTCCCTAAAACAGGGATAATTTGTTTAATTTTTCATTTCTCGTATTTAAGGCACATTGCGCTTGATCGTTCCTAAAACGCATGACCGAAACGTGACTATTCATAAGCTACGATAATACTGTATCAAACCGTGTTCCGTGCAAAAGGGTGTGACGGTAAAGTCGCAACGCCACGATCAGATTAAACAGTAAAAGCAAAAACGTCCCTAGCGATGCCAGTGCGCCCAAGACCAATAGTTCACTCCAAACTACCCCGCTTAACAAACCTGACGCACTGAGTAAGAACAACCAGAAAAGGGCTCGTGTACGTGTTTGTGGAATAATATTCGACATGATCGGAGTCTCCATATATCCCGAGGAACTGAGATGAAACCACACCAAAAAGGGGACGATTTTACCCATCATCGCCAATATGATCGCCAAAGCGAAGAGGGCATAGGCGATCAATGCCATACTCTCTAACGCACTATTGCCGCTCCATAGGAATACACCGTGCACCAAGACGGCACTACCGAGCAAAACAATCCCCGTTTTCCAAAACCAGATGCTCACATCACTCACGCGCCGTTTACGCTGTTGAAGCCGTTTGAGTGTCGTGACAATAAAGCCGAATAACAACGCTCCGATCACCAGATCAAAGATCCAAACAAACGGGAGGCTCAAAAAAAGCCACACGATCTTCACAAAGAGAGAAACCGCAATAATACGAAAAGCGTTGCGTTTGCACCATGTGCTATAGGGTGCTGTGACGTAAAACATCTCGACTACCTGAAAGGCTACCGCAATAATAAGAAGGCTCACCCAGCCGATCAGCCCCAAAGAGTAGTGAGATGCACGGAGCGCTTCATGCAACGGACTAAATGTCTCATTGGCATATTCACTCGCCATAACAATCCCTAAAATAGCCGTGATAGAGAGGGCAATGAGTGCCATACGCATCCCGCGAAGGGTATCGTTGGTGATACCGCCGAACAAAAGAGGGAGGATAAGCGAAGAAGCATAAAGGAGCGAAGCACCCAAAAATACCGATGCGATCACAAACAATACAGGGAGCATAAAACTAAACGCCGATGCGAGCGAGATCGCCCCAATCACCAAAAAAAGGTGAATCAAAAACGCATTTCCTCTAGCGGCGGGGATAGAACGCCCCCCCAAGACGCTTTGCATCTGAAAGAGCGCACCGATCATCGCCATCGTAATCACCCCTAAAAACATCAGATGAATCGCGGCAAGCGACATTGGGTGTGCTTGGGTTAAAACGTCATTGGGGTTAAAAATAAGGAGTAAACTCAGCGCTATTCCAAACAGAGGGATGGTGAGAAAAAAGCGCATCACCACTGAAATAGGGGGTGCCTGATCGAGAGAGAGTCCGCTATACATCGGTGTGCTCCAATACTACCGTAGAACTACGGGTAATGTAAATGTGCCAAAGGTTATCACGTTCCATGACGCGATGATAGCGTCCGCCGTTTTTGAGGATAATCTCAAACAAAGGGATCGGTTCGCGCCGATGGATCATATGAATCACCTCATCGCCGGAGAGTTTTTTGAACGCACTCGTCGCCATCTCCAGCGGGATGGGGTGATCAAACTCTCTCGTATCTAGGAGGATCATTGCGCCATATCTTTCAAAGTTTGGATCATCAAAGAGCCGTCTTCTCCCAATGTGCGATCAATCATCGGATAGAGCATCTGCTCTTCTTTCATGTTGTGCTGTTGCAACATAATCATCATGGATTCGCCGATACCGAAAAAATCATCATGACGATCTTCTGCTAACGCACTCTTCATCGACTCCAAGAGACTGCGAAGCTGTTGGTGCTCATACCGCATCATCTGTGTCGGTCCCCCCATCATCCCCGTCCGTTTCTCAAAGGTGATAAAAAGCTCCCGCTCTTCCATATCGAAGTGGTGATTGGTTGCACGATAAAACAGTGTAAAAAATTCTTTTGCCTTTTCGGCATCATTCGCACTTAACGCGTTTTCGGCTTCGGTATATAAAACATCACACGCACGGTGATCGTCACGCATAAATTCTAAAATCATGGTGTTTCCTTTACTGCATTTAATGATAGCAGTATAAAAGGATCGAGGGAGATACATCTTGACCTAAATCAAGAATTATCTCTTTTTAGGTGGATTGTGGGGAAGAAAATCGCGAAAATCTTTGATATAAATGGCGTTAATACCCTGCCCGAGTTCATGGATGTCGGCATCGAGCCGCAACCATCGGTTGAGGGAGTATTGGACAAGGACGCTGGAGACGGTATCGTTTTTGTACAATACTCTCAGATCTTTATTGAGACGCGCCCCTACTTCAAATCCCATCCCCCCCTCGGTTGTAGTCAGAATGTTCATCGTATCGATCTGGAGTTTTGTCGCTCCGTTGATCAACCCTTTTAACCCAGCGCCTAGCATAAAGTTGGTCGCATCGGCACGAACGGTCGAGGTCGAACCATCCCCGCTTCCTGAGATCGTATTTGCGGGACCTCCGAAAAGGAGATAGCTCATAATGTCATTTTGACTCATCACCGGATCGGAGTTAAAGAGGAAAATCGGTGAATCGAGGGTATGGGTGACATAAATCTGAATTTTTTTGTAATCGACTTCATGGGCTATCGTAATATTGAGATACGGGTTGAGGGGAATATCACCGCCGAAATAGATCTCTGAATGTTTAATATCAAACGCTTTCCCCGCACTCACCGCACTGCCCGATGGTATAGTGACCATCCCTAAAATTTGCATCGGCTCAGTCGGATCTTTCCAGAGGGTGATGTCGGGAATAAGTCCCAAATTGAGCTCTTTGGTTTTAAATCGGATCGGTTGCCGTGAGCCGATATGAAGATTCATCGAGAGTTTGACGCCGCTTGGAGGACGAACGTCTTGGACAATAATAATGTCATCATCCATCACTTTGAACTCTTGGAGAGGCAGATAGGTGATGGTTGCATCTAAAATTTTGATTTCCCCCGATAGCGCTTGGTTCGCCGCCGCATCCCGCTCAAAACGGATGTCAGCCGCCGCATGAGCGTCCCCCTCCGGTCCTTGGTAGCTAAAGCGATCGGAGTGCAACCGAATATTAGCACTCAAATCCGACTTTACTATACCGCTAAGACGCAACGTATCGAAGACCCAAAACTCATCAATCACCACATCACCCGTAGGGCTTAGGTGAAGATAGGAAGTTTTATCACTGCTAATAGGGTGATCGGCAATCTCAAAACGGTATCCCGCTATGCTCAGGTTCCCATCGCGATACTCCAAACGTGCACTTCCCTGCGTTCCGCCATAAGCACGTTTTGAATCAAGTACCGCCGCATACCACGGTACTTTTACATCACTTTGCACCGTAATGGTATCCCCCAACACGATATGGGTTTTGGTGCGCAGTTCGGCATCGAAGTACTCCCCTTTTTGCAATTCGATCGGTCGCACCTGCGAGAGAGTAGCAAACAATGAGGGGGTAACACTCTCTAGATCGATACGGCTTTGATTGGAGTTTAGTGTCCCGCTAAGATCAAAAAAAGTTCCCAGATAGTTGCCGGAACCTTTGAGTTGTTCACCCGAAACAACCGCCGAAAGAGCTAAATTGTCACCCGAAATATTGACCCGAGTGGCATTTGTTTCATCATTCACAAAAAGACGAAGATGCTCCGGCGGTTTATGGCTCCAGTTTTTCCACATCGGTGCATCAGGAGGAAGGGTGAGATTTCCATCTATCGCATGATGATGATCATCGCTCACTATGGATCCGCGAAAGAGGGCGTGATCGTGTACCGCTCTGATCGATCCGGTGAGGAAGTTCGTACTAAGACGATAACTTCCCGATCCCTCCATATCCAGTTCACCGCTGCGAATCGCTTCGGGCAATGTCGGAATAAATGCGAGATTCTGATGGTTACTGCGGAATTTCCACCCGTACTTCTCATAATCTTTACTCTCTAGGCTTAGGGTACTGCCATCGAGTCTCAACGTACCGATCAGCCCGTCCACGTCATCGGTGAATTCCCCGTGCAGTTCATTTGAGGGGAGTGGGTAGTGTGAGCTAATCATTCCGTCAAACTCGGTCGTTGTTTTCCCCTCCAAGGTATAGCGCAGATGGTGTGTGGTTTGCATCGTATCACTGCCGCGTACCAACTGATAGAGGGCGTTAATATCAAAATAGCCGTTATCATAACGGTAATCGAACTCCAACGAAACCTCTTTGGCGTGAAGCTCAGCATCTTGTTTGGAGTCCAGATTCGCAATAGATGTTTGTAGCAAGGCTTTTTCATCCGAGAGCTCACTAATTTTTACCCGTACCGCTCTAGGGAGTGCCGTAAAACGACCGCTATATGGTGCAAGTTCGGCTTCATGAGGATAAATATCCGCGACCCCGCGAAGAGCGTTATCGTGAACAACACCGCTAATCGCACCGCTCGCATAGCGAGATTTCAGCGTGGCGCGCAACCATGCAAACGAGAGGTTATCGCCATCATACGTACCGTTTTTTCCGTGTATATCAAGCTCGATAGGATACGCGCTGAGAAGCTGGAGATTGGTGATATTTACCTCACGAAGTGCGAAGGTCGGAAACGGCCAAATAGAGCTATCGTCACTGATAAAATCATCCAGATGGATACGCAACCCCTCGATTCGAACCGAATCGATCGTATGTTCCCCCTCCAGCATTTTCACAAGGTTGTATTTGAGGACAAATGTTTTGGCTTCCATCGTATCACTATGGAGATTATGAAGCGTAAACCCCTCCAGAAGCGACCCCTCCGCATGGCTATAATGGATACCGAGCGGTTCGAGGAAATAGGTATTGAGTATCTCTAGCCCATCAGGGCGAAAAGCGATATAGAGAACCGCCGATGATGCGATAACAGAACTAAAAAGGAGGAAATGGGCCGTCACCAAAAAGTGTTTGAGCCATTTACGCCATGAAAAAGAGCTCTTTTTCTTCAAAACAGCTCTCCGATCCGAAAGTGAATGGCATACTGGGAATTATCTTCGGGATCCATTCCGAAATCGATCGCAACCGGACCGATCGGGGTAACATAGCGCAATCCCATCCCCACCCCAAGATACCCCTCTTTTGCATAATCGGGAATACTATTTTGAGATGCATACGTCATATCGCTAAAGAGCACCCCTCGAAACTCCTGATAGATCGGAAAGCGGTACTCGAGTGTCCCCTCCATAAGCGAAGAAAACCCTATCGGATCACCGTCACTATTTTTAGGTCCTAAATCACGATAGGTGTAGGCACGGTTCGAGTTCATCCCCCCCGCATAAAAACGATACGAAGAGGGGACATTCCCGTCATATATCCGCAATGTTCCCCATTTGAGCTTGGCTCCGAATACATGCTCATCGATACTGGTGATGTACGCTGCGGAGAGAAGCGTTTTAAAATAGGTAGCGTCCGAGATCTGTGAGGTATAAAGCGACCCCATAGCATTAGCATTGAGCCAGTACCCTTTGGTCGGTTCAAGCGGTTTATCCCGAGTATCGTAGTTGAGTTCTCCGATCGGCGAGACGAGTGAGAGCTTGTTATTCGGAAACGTTGTCGTATCTGAACTTTCATACGTTTGTACCTGATCGAACAAAAATCCCATCATCGCCGACGCGGGGGTATCTTGATATTTAGCGGTCAACTTTTCATAGGTACTTTCCGTTTTATACCCGTCGAAGATTTCGTTTTTATACCCGACATCAACCCCAAGAAGGCCTCGATTTTGGAGCGGAAGACCGAACGATCCGGAAGCCTCCTGCTTGATCTGCGAATAACGGAAATCAAATCCCAAGGTTTTAAGATCGCCGAAAAAGTTACGATGTTTCAGCCCCATTTGTCCCGCGACCCCTTGATCGCTGCTGTACCCCAGACCGGCGGTAAACCGGATCGGCTGTTCCGCCTCCTCGATACTCAACGAAATCGGAACCACACTGCCGTTACGCTCATTATCGTTGATCACTACGCGACTAATCCCCTCTTGGGCATAGAGCGCTTCGTAACTCAGGCGGATTGCTTCGACACTGTAGGGATCTCCCTCTTCAAACCGCAACATCGAAGCGGTCAGGTTCCCATCGATATTCGGGGTCGAATCGACACTCACTTTCCCGAATGTACACGACTCACCGGGGGTCGCCTCAAACAGCAAATAGGCACGATCACTCTCAATATCGACCCATGCTTTGGTGTTAAACTGCGCGTTACAATATCCCGCTTCACCGTAGCGCTTTTTGATCGCTGACTTTGAAGCTGAAAACGCCTCTTGGTCAAAAAGATCATCCATTTGGAGCAATATTGCCGACTTAATATCTAAAAGACTGTTGATCTGCACATCACCGATGCGGATAGGCTCATTCTCCTGAATTTTAAAAATCACCTCGTTCGCACTCGTTTCCGAAGTAACACGGGCATGATAAAACCCTTTGGACCTGTAAAAACTGTTTAGGGCTGAAACGCTTTGAGCAATAGCGATGGGCTCGATGGAAGGTTGATCTTCCCACACTTCGATCACGTAGGGCTTGCGAAGTCCTAATGCGCCAAAGAGCTGATCGGAGGATATTTTCTCATTTCCGCTAAACGTAATCGGCAGTGGGATAGCGAAAAGGGTTACGGCAAACAGTAACAAAAACACCGCATACCGCATCCGCACCCCTAAATTTTTTCTATATTTTATCCTAAATTAACGTACCCTAACGATCGGCAGGGGATTTTTTCATGATAGTACCCCAATTCCGATCAAACACTTTGGCAATGTAGAGCTCACAGTGCGGTACCAAACAACCGGAACAGTTTTGATGAATTGCCGTATCGGTGATAAAACGATCCCCATCGGGACTCTCAATAGCACAGGTGCTAAAGAGGGTTTTCCCCTCTTCGAGAGTAAAGCCCGCATCGTTAAAACGAAAATTTGGACAGGCACAGAGATAGCAGTTGAGTTCTTCGGTATCGTGACATTTTGTATGTTCCGCGTAGAGGGGGCAAAAATCGCTCTCGTGTATCACCATGTTTTCAAATCGAAAATATTCGATCACTTCATCATCACTGAGATGGGAAAGTTTATCCAGTATAACACGGTGTTTGGAAGCGTGAGTGTCGAACCAGTTTTTATAAGACATTGAGTATCCTCTCCACATCGATCTCCCCTCTCATCGTCTCCATAAACGCATCAATCGTTTTTTTCTTGTACGCCTCAAATGCTTCATCATCAAAAAGTCCATGAACAAACGTCCCTTTAATGTGCTCTTTTTCGTAGAAAAGGGGATATTTTTCACTCACTCCGTGATGGATTTCAAACCCGTTTATCGTGCGGCCAAAGATATTGTATTTCCCTTTTTTGAGCACTTTATCCCGCTGAAATACGATCACATCATCGATAAATCCGAGGGCTTCTTCGCGACTCGGTTCTGAGGTTTCGACACACCCCTCATCGATGATGGTTTCAAACATCATCTGATACCCGCCGCAAATCCCCAGTATCTCTTTTGTCCTCGTTTGGAGGGCATCGAAAAGTCCCACCTGTTTGAGCCACCGAAGATCCTCTATCACCCGTTTGCTTCCGGGGAGAATAACGAGATCAAAACTCTCTAACGCGATGTTAGTGGTGATAAACTCAACTGCGATTGTCTCATCGGCGATAAGAGGCTCGAAATCGTTATAGTTGCTCATCGTGGGGTAGTTGATGATCCCGATTTTTTGCGCGGGATGGGGTTTATTTTGAACGAAATTTTTGAGGCTTTGGGAGTCTTCGAATCCGAAGTTGAACGGGGTATAGGGAAGGACACCGAGGACGCTAATACCGAAACGCTCTTCGATGATCGTAATACCATCATCAAACAAGCTTCGATCTCCCCGAAATTTATTGACGATCACCCCGATGACATTTTCGCGCAGCTTTTGGGGGAGGAGATTATAGACCCCCCAAATCGAGGCGAAAACCCCGCCGCGTTCGATGTCGGCGACGAGGATAATCTTCGTGTTGTATTTTTGCGCGATGTAGATATTGGAGAGGTCTTTGTCCATCAGGTTCAGCTCGACGGGACTCCCCGCCCCCTCACAAATAACGCACTCATAACGTTCACTCAAATACTCAAAGCACTCATCCACGGAGGGTTTCAGCAGATCCAGATCACGGTAGTACTCCCGCACCTCTTTATCTTCCACAACGTGCCCCTTGACGATCAGCGAGGCGCTATTCCCGTGCCCCGATTTGAGCAACACGGGGTTGAGATGATAACTCGTCGGGATACCCAATACCTCGGCTTGAAAATACTGGGCGATGGCGATTTCAGAGCCGTCGTCGCAGACATGGGAGTTGTTGGAGACGTTTTGAGCTTTGAACACCCCGACGCTGATCCCCCGCTCTTGGAGAAGCTTCCCGATCACAAATGTGAGGGTCGATTTCCCCGCATCGGAGGAGGTACCGAAAATGGAGATGGAGTTCATCTATTTTCCCCGAAACGCGCGAAGCAACGCAACGATAATCAAGCATTCCAGCGCGAACAGTACAAAATGCAGATCATAGACTTGTTCTGCGGCTTTGGTGATCCCGTAATGCTCTATGAGTTTGTAAAATCCGTACGAGAGAGCTAACCCTGCGAGAGAGCCTTGCTGTTTGGCGACATCGATCCACCCCATCACCCGTGCATGGCGGGCAAAATGGGTTTCGGCACGCACCAGATACCCTCCGAAGATAAAAGAGAACTGATAGGCGACGTAAATGACCAAAGCACTCATGATATGGGTGGAAAACAGCAGATAATATCCCACCATAAGGAGCATGATAAGCTCCGTTGCCAATGTAAATCGGAAAAACGTGCGAAGATTCATCAGTCGGTGATATACGTATGCCATCCCCATCATCCCCATTGCGAGGAGTATCCCTCCAACTGAAAACGTCGAGGGGCTAAGGGTCGCATAGATCGTAAAGACCGATCCCCCCACCATACCGGTGAAGAGGGCATTGAAAAATTTGTAGCGGAGGTAGGGGCGAAAAGAGAGTTTCATTTATTTAGAACGCCAAAGAGATAAAATCTCTTTGCCTACGCTAGTCGCTAAGACGCTAAAGCTTGCCACTTTGTGGCAGAAATTTTTAGAATTTAGCATTTGCACCAACATAGAAGCTTCGTCCGGCAGTTCCGTATCCGTCTACTTCTTGATAAAGCTTATCGCTCAAATTGTCTCCCTTAAGATAGAAACTGAGACTCTCGGTCGCATCATAATTCACGACTGCTCCCCATAGGGTATAACGTCCTGTTTGTTTGGTTTGGGCAAGATCATCATAGCGTGTTCCGATGTAGTGTGCATTGAGTCCTAACTGCCATTTGGAAAATCCGTAATAATCCAGTGCACTTCGGAAGGTATCTTTTGCGCGTCGTTGAATCTCTTGATTGTTCTGATTTTTAGCCCAAAGACGGTTATATCCGAGATCCAACACTATATCGCTTGCGATCGTGTTTTTATACGAGAGCTCATACCCCTCAAAACGTGATTTCCCCTCAACTTGTGTGTATCCCCCGATCCACCACATGATTGGATCAGAAACATACCCGATGAGATTATCGACGAGATTATTATAGTAGGTGAAACTTAGATGTTTATACTGCATCGTCGCATCAAAACTTTTGGTCGTTTCCGCATTGAGTGCAGTAATATCGGGATGGATATTTATAATCTCATACAGCGAGGGCACACGATACGCGGTTCCGTAATTCGTGCTAAAAGAGACTTCGTCCGTAAAATTGTATTTAGCACCGATCTTGCCGGTTGTTTTGTCCTTAAACATATCATACGTATCATGGCGAATAGATTCGGTTACGATTAGGTTATCAAAACGGTTCGTATTCGTTAGAAATACCCCTTTGGAATCGAGCTCTCTTGCGCTGATCGTATCTTTGGAATAGAGGGCATTTCCCCCTATGACCAAAAAGGAGTTTGGCGCATAGTGATAGCTCGCTTGAAGTATCCCCTCTTTATGTCTCCCCTTAAACGCTGTGGTATAACCGAGAGGGTCTTTTTTATCGAAACTGGAGATATTGTATGTCGCGCTGAGTGAATCTTCTAGGTTAAAACGATGGACGTAACCGATACTACCCAAACGATTAATCTGATGAATCTCATTGGCTTCGCTGTTAGGTTGCGCGTAGGCGTCGTACTGAGCAAAAGCATCGATAAAATGGAGTTGCGCATTGAGGGTATCGGATGGGGTCACATCGTAGCTGAGTTTAGCGTTAAGTGTCTCATTTTTATAACCGTCCGCTTCATAGTCGTCTGGATTTTTCCCTTTGGGTGTACTCGAAGAGAAGCCGTTGGTTTTGATCTGATTCGCCCCGAAATAGTACGATAACGCATTAACTTTTTGGGAGATGTTAGCCCCTAGTTTGGTGGTTGCATAACTGCCGTATTCAGCTGTCGCACCTATGCGTAGTTTTTCGGTTGCTTTTTTCGTGATGATATTGATCACACCGGCGACGGCATTCGCCCCCCAAACACCGCTTTGCGCCCCTTTTATGATTTCAATACGTTCAATATCATTGACCATAAGTTGCTCTAACTGTGCTTGCCCTTTGGGGGTGGTCGGATCGTTGTAGCGGATACCGTCTACTAACACAACGGCGTTTTCAGAGCTGAATCCCCGAAGAAAAAAGGAACTTTGACTCCCTACCCCTCCGTTTTGTGCTATCGGAATATTGCTGAGGGTTTTGAGCGCATCGATAACCGATGTTATATGTCTCTCTTCGAGTTCTTGAGCGGTTATAACATCGACGTTAGCGGTGACATCTTTGAGCGATTGTTCAGTTTTAGAAGCGGAGATAACGATAGGTTCGAGGGTGAGCGTATTAGCCCCTAATGAGGCAACGAGTGTCGCGGATGCGACGAATGATAAAGTCTGTTTGTACATGAGTGTCCTTGAATAAGTGTAATAACGGATGAGAGTAGGACACTCTTAGGGGGTGAAACGGTAGAATAGGTGTGGATAGGATGAGTAGGTGAGATCCATGCGATTCGGGTGATATTTTGGAGGAGGCGTACTTCCGAAGCATACGCTTGAATAGCGACAAGAGAAAAATAGGTTTTTCCGAATCCGCGTGGTGAACGCATCTCTATCCTCCCCAAATTTTTTGGGAATTATAGCAAGATTTGTTTAGGACTTAAATTGCCCCAATTGCGTGTTCAGGTTGGTTGCGGCGTTATAAAGTTCGGCGGCGATCGTAGAGATTTGTTTAATATCCTCCTGATTGCTTTGAGAGAGGCTCGACATCTCAGAGACTTTTTGAATGATCTCACGGATTTTGAGTGCCATATTCTCCGCTTGCTGAACACTTTGGTGACTCGCATCGACGTTTGAACGCAATGCGCTCGATGCCGAATCGATTTTTACATCAATCTCTTCGCTTCGCTCCGCCAAACGGGCGATATTGTCGCTGTTGGAATTCATCATATCCGAGGAATCGGAGATGGACTGAATCACAATAGAGATGGTCGAATTGATCTCCGTCAAACTTTTTTGAGTACGTTCCGCCAGTTTTCGCACCTCATCGGCAACCACGGCAAACCCTCGTCCGTGTTCACCCGCACGCGCCGCTTCGATCGCGGCATTGAGGGCGAGGAGATTGGTTTGATCGGCGATGTCCGAGATAATACTCAAAACACCGCTGACGCTTGCCGCATCGCTGGAAAGCTGGGTAAACCGCTCGCCGAGTTCATGGCTCATTTGCGTTGTTTTGTGCACCTCGTTCGTAATTGCCGTAGCAATTTCACGAACATAGCTCAACTCTGTTTCGGTTAAACGACTGTTCTCCAACGTCATTTTCGCCATGTTGACGCTCTCTTCTAACGTTGTACCGATCTCAGCGGCGGTAGCATTCGTATTTTGGGCAATGCTATTGGTCTTTTCTGATTGCGAAGAGAGATTCGATGCCGCAGAGTTCAACATTGCGGTGGAGCCCACCGCTGAGCCTGTGATTTGTTTCGTATCATTGATAGTACTTTGAATCTTCTCGATAAACTGATTGAGATAATTACTCGCAATCCCGATCTCATCATTTTTATTCAGAATCGGAAGCCGTTTGGTCAAATCACCGTTACCGTGGGCGAGGTCACCGGAAACTTTATCCAGTTCTTCGATCGGATGGAGAATACTCGTACCGGAGATATAGTTGATCGCGATCAACATAGCGGTAAGGATACTTCCCAACAACAAAAACCATTTAAAAAAACTTGAGCGAAGTTCATCGAAATAATCGGCTTTATTGATCCCCGGAATCACCCACATATCCCACTCTGGGATATAACGATACGCGGCAATTTTATCCTGTCCCGTTGTCGCGGAGACATACTCATAGATCCCTCCGGCTTTATCGGAGCGGATATGATCGATATAATCATGTCCTGCTTTACTTTTCCCTTCATCTTCGGGTTTTGGATGGATCGTCATGACTCCATCGGCATTGATAAAATAGACGTAACCGCTTTTTCCGATTTTGATCTTTTTGATCTCTTCTTTAAACCCTGCTTCTTCGTATGCTTTCGGTTCCACTTTAGAGATGTAATTGACATTTTTTTCCAAAACATCGGCAACGGTATTAAGATCACTGATCATAATCTCTTTGATCGACCCTACCGCGATGAAGTATGCTACAATCACACTAATTAAGATGGCCCCTACGGCAGCTACCAAATTGACGATAAACTTGGCTTTGATGGTGTTGAATAGATTCATGAATGCTACCTGTGTATGTTAACTATGACCGTTTTATGACTGTTGTTTCCAAATTGTAATTCTAATTTTCTAAAGGCAAGGTAAAACTATGAGATTTTCTTATTTAAAGCAAATCGTTGAGTATATGCGCCATCTAACTCATATTACAGCAGCCTATCGTGTTAACGACACCACCCTGAAATTGGTTTTTAACCGTGAAAATAGCTGGAATTTCGAGATGCAAAGAGGAAAATCGGCTATCACCATCGGTGAAATACCCAACCGAGGGAAAATGTACCAAGCTCCGTTCGATGTGTTGTTAGCCAAACGGCTCAACCGCTCGAGTATCCAATCCGTAACCCTCCATAATAATGACAAAATCATCCGCATTTGTGTCAATACCAGCGGTTCTTACAAATCGGAAACGACCATTTTACAACTCGAATTTACCGGCAAACATACCAATGCCATTTTGTTGGACAAAGAGGGGATTGTACTCGAAGCCTTACGTCACATCGATGATGATCTCTCCTCTCGAAGTGTACGCGTTGGGCAAAAATTAGGGGAAATCCCCCCGCCCCCATATGAGCCTCAGGAGTACCCATTAGAGGATGTACGCGCCTATTTGCTTGAAGAGTTCGCGCGCCGAAGCAATGCCAAATTGGAGAAGCTCAAACATGAAAAAAAAGCGCTGTTAAAAAAACGGTTGGCTCAACTCCAAAAACATCTTAGTCAACTGGAAGATGAAACACTTTTAATGGAAGAGTCCGAAAAATCGCAATACGCTGGGCATCTGGTCTTAGCAAACCTCGATGCGATCAAACCGTATGAAAAAACGGCTGTCGTTTCCGATTTTGACGGAACACCGAAAGAGTTGGAACTCCCCAGCGGATGCACCAGTGCTTCAGGGTGTGCTGAGAGTTTTTTCAAACGTTCCAAAAAAGCGAAACAAAAAGCACACGGTCTGCATCAAGAGAGGGCGAATCTCGAAGCTAAAATCCGCCATCTTGAACTCTTCATCCAAACCGTCGATGAGGCATCCACCCCCGAAGAGATTGCCCTGCTGTTTCCTCCAAAAAATACGCTGACAAAACAAAAAAATTCCGATTCGATCGCCGAGTTTTGGATTGAGGGGGTCAAAGTCTCTCTGGGAAAAAGCGAAAAAGGGAACATCGAGCTTCTGCGCAATGCCAAATCGCGTGATATTTGGATGCATCTCAAAGATCGCCCTTCCGCGCACGTCATCATTACCACCGACAAACAGCAACTCCCCGAAAAACTCCTCGAAGCGGCGGCGAAACTGTGTGTCGATTTCTCCGTATTTGAAAAAGGGGGCTATTTGGTCGATTATACCCCACGAAGAGAGGTCAAACTCCAAGACGGTGCCAATGTCCTCTATACCAACTATAAGACACTAAATATCCAAAAAGGATAATCCTATGGCAATCGGTCCTATCGGGAACGCAATCTATGTCAACCAACAAATGGCCAGTGTCGCCAGTGAAAAAAATGCTCTTTTAAACCGATTTGAACTCCAAGCGCTTGCCGCCGCTACGGCGTCGCAAGTAGCCAAGCAAGAGGTAGAAGAGGTTCGCCCCGCAGAGGGAAATCACGGTGTTGATCCCGACCGCGAACATACCAAAGAACAAGCGGAACAGGAAGAGAGACGCCCCGAACACAAAGAAGAAACCAGCGAAGAGAATCCAACTCCGGTAAAATCCCTCCATATTCTTGATATAAAAGTTTAATATTACACACGCAAATACCCATATTTACAATGAAATAAATGGTATAATCGCGAAATTTTAAACCATTAGGTTAATCACACTATGCAAACTGCAAAAAATTCAACTCAAGAACGCATTGTTACCGGTGTCGCTCTTGTTATCGGTGTCTTAGTTGTCGGGCTCATCAACAACTTTTGGCTCATGTGGGCGGTAATGGGGGTCATCTATCTCCTCGCCTTTCACGAAGCCACCCGCTTGTTTGGGATCAACAACAGCTCTTTGTATGCCTATGCCGCTATTTTGTGGCTTGCGGCGGCACTTTATCCCTACGGGGAAGATCTGTTTGTCATTGCCGGACTTATTTTTGCCGCAGCAGTTGCCTACACCCAAAATATTCCCCCTAAAAATTTTCTTCCGTTTATCTACCCGACGGCGGGAATGCTCTTTACCCTCAGCATGTACCAAGAGTATGGTGTTACCTCTCTTTTGTGGCTTCTCGTCGTCGTTGCCTCTGCCGATGTGGGAGCCTATGTCGTAGGTCGCAGTATCGGCAAGACTCCCTTTAGCGTCTCCAGTCCGAGCAAAACTCGCGAAGGGGTTTACGGCGGTATCGCGATAGCAACGGGTGCCGGATTTTTTATCGGTATCACTATGGTCGATATTACGCAAGCGATCATTATCTCGATGGCGGCAGCCGTCGGATCGGTATTCGGCGATTTGTTTGAGAGCTATCTCAAACGCAAAGCCGGAGTAAAAGACAGCGGTTCCATTCTTCCGGGACATGGCGGCGTATTAGACCGTATTGACGGTTACCTTTTTGCTTCTATTATTATGCTCGTCCTTTTACGAGGCATTGTTTGATCCTACTGGGCTCCACAGGCTCCATCGGGGTCAACGCCCTCAATATCGCCGAAGAGTTTCACCTAAGCGTTGATACCCTTGTTGCGGGACGCAATATCGATCTTCTCAACCAACAAATCCTAAAACATTCTCCTAAACGTGTCGTAGTGATGGATGAAGCGGATTGTTCCCGCGTCAACCATCCCCATGTACGCTTCGGTGAATCAGCTATCCTTGACGCTATCGAAGAATCCACCTCACAACATGTCGTCAACGCATTGGTCGGTTTTGCCGGCTTTCGCCCTACCCTCAAAGCGCTCGAATGCGGCAAAAAGCTAGCCCTCGCGAACAAAGAATCATTGGTCGTCGGAGGCTCTTTCGTCGATACCTCCGCCATTGTCCCGATAGACAGCGAACATTTCGGGTTGTGGTATCTCAACCAAACCCAAAGATCGATCAACCGTATGGTGATCACCGCAAGCGGAGGTGCTTTTCGGGACTGGCCGCTGGAGAAACTCTCTTCCGCTACCTTAGAGGATGCCCTCAAGCACCCCAACTGGTCTATGGGACAAAAAATCACCATTGACAGTGCCTCTATGGTCAACAAACTCTTTGAGCTTCTCGAAGCGCGGTGGCTTTTTGGTGAGGGGGAATACGATGCCCTTATCGAGACCAAATCACTGATCCATGCCCTTATCGATTACACCGACGGTTCCACGACCGCACACTTCGCCCATGCCGATATGCGCCTACCTATCGCCTACGCCCTTATGGGAAAAGTGGATAAGCCTATTGTGGATCGAATCGATTTAACCCGCGTGGGTGCCCTCGAATTTAGAGAGATCGAGAAAGAGCGCTATTCCGTGTGGGAGATCAAAAATGATTTGCTCGCCAACCCTGCACGAGGCGTCATCGTCAATGCCGCAAACGAAGCGGCGATTGAGCGTTTTGTTGCCGGAGAGATCCGTTTTATCGATATTTCAACGATGATCTTGCGCGCTTACGAGTCGTTTCACACCGCTCCCGAATCGATAGATGCTATATTTGCCCTTGATAGTGAGATACGCGCATTTGTACGAGGTTTGTCATGAAGCTCCTGATACTGCACGGATGGGGTGGAAGCGACGATCCCCACTGGCAGGCGTGGCTTGCGGGCGAAATTGCCAAAGATTACGGCACCGTCTCTTTTCCGCTACTCGACAATCCCCACTTCCCGAGTAAAAATCGGTGGATGAAACAGATCAAATCGATCCTTGCCGATTTTGAGCCCGATGTCGTCATCTGTCATTCGCTGGCAAATATCGCATGGTTTCATCTCTGTCATGAGGGCTCAATTTCCCCCGTAAAGCGGCTATTACTCGTCACCCCTCCTCATCTGACGTGCAGTATCGAAACGCTAAAAACCTTTTTTCCTCTCGAAGCCCCTAAAACTCTTTTTTCCGAAGAGGTATTGCTGGTCACATCGACGAATGACCCCTACATGAGTACAGAAGAGGCTACAGCTCTTCAAAAGGCTTTGGGTGTAGAGATGAGGGTAATTGAAAACGGCGGGCATATCAACACCGCCTCAGGATTCGGTGAGTGGACTTGGGTCAAAGAGTGGGTGATGCAGTGAAATATGAAGTTATGAATAGCACGGTATGCTGTGCGTGGGCACTCTGCCGAAGAGAACTCAGCGTTAGCGTAGACAATCGGGGCTTTGCTCCGATGGCGTATAAAAAGCGAAGGATCATGCAATGATTCTGAGTATAGAAAGTTCGTGCGACGACAGCTCAATCGCTATCACCGAAATCGCGACAAAAAAACTCATTTATCATAAAAAGATTTCCCAAGAGTTAGAACACTCGCTCTATGGCGGCGTTGTCCCCGAACTCGCCAGCCGTCTCCATGCCGAAGCATTACCTCGGATTTTAGCGGAGTGTACGCCGTGGTTCGATCAACTCAAAGCGGTT
>NZ_DASUIQ010000113.1:0-3961 GCF_036279695.1 Sulfuricurvum sp. | reverse complement strand
GTCTCGATCGAACCTTGTCTAAACGATGATAATTGAATCTTCGACTGTGTTACCCTTTTTAATAAATCAACAATTTCTCGAATCCCATCATCCGCACCAAACATTCCGACATATTGGCGAATTCCGAATTCAATAGCGTTTTGGGGCGCATTTAGCCGTATTTTATCTTCTAACTGAACGCAATACGCTTGTGCGATAACGGCCGCCATTGCCGCATATTTCGGTCGAATACCAAAATACGGTTCAAACACCGACAGCGTTTCGCGCGCATCCCCTTTTGCGGCCGAACGTTGTGCTTTATCGACAACATTGTTCCATTGACGCTCCAACGCCTGTGCTTCTGCGGTTTCATATAGCAACGGAAAAGAGCTTAGATAGGTAAATGCATTGGAGAGATTATTGGAAGATATTGCCTCATAAAACAGATGTTTGATCCGTATCGTATCAATCATCTCTTGCGCTTCCGTCGCATAGTCAGGAAAAGAGACTAGGATTTCACACGCTTTTCGAGCGGTAGCAAACTCACCATTTGCATACGATTTTTGAGATTGGATATAAAGCTTGTCCGCATAATCCATCACTTCCGTATATTCGGAAAACTCTTTTAAAAACGGGTGTTTTTTGACTAATGCAAAGAATTTGACATAGTCGCGCTGTGCGATCGTTTTTTTGAAATAAAGATACATTTTTCGATCTTCAAAAAGCTGTTGCACGAGTACCGTTTTTTCCGAAATTCCTCGATAGGGAGCAAATAGCTCCTTTGCTTTTTCATCCCCGTTAGGGGTTAAAATCAATTCCTGTGCTTTAAAAAAGAGCTTTTTCCATTTCAATTCCATTTTACGATAAACACCCGTTTCTTGAAAAGCCGGATACTGTTTCGCTAATGAATACGCCAAAGATAATCGCCCTTCCTCCGCACAACTTTGAAAATGTTCAAATTTTTCATACGAACTGAGCATTTGTGTAATAAGTACATTTTTTTTCGGTATGGGAACAAAAGGGGCAAAAAGATCTTTCGCCTTTTGTCGCTCATTATTTTCGAGGTAACTACGCCCTTTTTCCAATGCATCAAGCCATATTTTTTCAGCCGCATCATACGTTTTCGAATAATAGAGCATCGGATTATCTTCAAGAGCATCGTAAAAGGGCTTATAATCTCGATCTCTGAGCATTTGAACATAGGACTCTTCATTGCCCAATAGGGGATAAAAATGGATATTTCCCTCTACCGTACCGATAGCCAAGCGAACCGGATTGGTTAAAAAAGTTACCGAAGTCGTAGTCTCGGAAAGTTTTAAATAGCGTGCTGAAACCTGTTCCATGGTATGCATATCGTATAAACCGATATATCCCCGTTTCGTCGCAATAAAAACAAACCGTTTTGTGGTGCTGATGCACATAGAGGTAACATCATCATTCATTTTTTGAAGTCGTTTGATTATTTTGGCACTACCGATATCCCAAACGATCACCCCTCCCTCTTTCTCGACAGAGAGGAGTTTTGCATCCGGTAAAAAAAGAATTTTGACAATCGCACTGGAGTGTCCTCTCAATTTAATCGGCTTGTTCATCGTTGCGATATTGAGAAGATTGATCGTGGTGTCATAGCTTCCGGTTGCGATCCATTGTCCGTTATCGTTAAAAGCGACAGCACTGACATAATCGGCATGCGGAGGAAGGGTAAACGCAAGACGAGACGTCTTCAAAACCCAAGCGAATGTTTTGCCGTCTTGTCCACAGGTAACGAAATACCGACCGTTTGGATCGAGTCCGACGCTTTCAACTTCTCCGTGATGAAGACCTGATTTGTACAGCATTTTTCGCTTCGATAAACTAAAAACGGCCGCTTGGTTTGTCCCCAAAATAGCTGAGATAGAGTACTCTGCATCCGGAGTCATATCAACATAACTGCCGATATATCGCTCATGCAGAATGTTGGTTTTAAACCCGTCTACCACGTCATAGCTCGATGCATCGATAATACGGAGTGCGTTTTGGGCATCGATAGCGCCGAGATTTCCGTTTGAGAGGGTTTTAAGAAAGAGTACGGGATGTTTAAAACTTAAAATTTTTGAAACATCCATACCCGTTACCCCTTAGTGTTCTTCGCTGCTTAGGTAGCGGTTATCTTTTAAAGCTGTGCGGATTTGCTGTTGGTGAATTTCACCTTTGGTCTCTAGATGGATCGTTACGTTCGCATCTCCATAGGCCAATGAAGTAGAGGTACGGTCATACTCGATATGGACGATATTGGCATTAAGGTCTTGAAGCATCCGTGTAAGCTGCATCAATGTCCCTGGTTTATCGATCAATGTGACGGTCAGTTTCATCTTACGTCCCGATTTGATCAGCCCTTTTTCGATAATGATGGAGAGCAGAGTAACATCCATGTTTCCGCCGCTGAGAACAACACCGACGTTTTTATCACTCAGACCTTCTATTTTGTGATGGAGAAGTGCCGCAACACCTGCCGCACCTGCCCCCTCAACAACGAGTTTTTGACGTTCTAACAAGAACAAAATGGCATTCGCAATCTCTTCATCATCGACGCTGATAAACTCATCCACCGATTCAAGGATATGAGATAGAGTAATAGGTGACGTATCACGTACGGCGATACCGTCTGCGATCGTGCGGACACTGGTAGAATCAATCGCTGTTTTAGCCTCGTAAGATTCACGCATCGCAGGAGCACCCGCAGCACCGACACCGATCACGCGGATATGAGGAGCAATCGATTTGATCGCCGAAGCCATACCCGAGATGAGTCCGCCGCCGCCGACAGGGATAACGATGGCATCCAAATCATCCATACATTCGAGCATTTCGATAGCGATTGTCCCCTGACCCGCCATTACCGCTTCATCGGCAAACGGATGGACAAATACCATGCCGTGCTCACTCCCGTAGGTCGAAGCATAGGCATACGCCTCGTCATAATTTGACCCCGCCAAAATAACTTCGGCGCCGTAGTAGCTCACCCCGTTGATCTTGGTGAGCGGAGTTGATTCGGGCATTACGATCAGAGCACGGGTTCCGAACATTTGAGCCGCCATCGCAACCCCTTGAGCGTGATTTCCCGCACTCGCGGCGATCACACCGCGTGAGCGTTCTTCATCATTCAATGACGCGATTTTATTGTAGGCACCGCGGATTTTAAAAGCGCCCGTTACTTGGAGGTTCTCTTTTTTGAGATAGACATTACACCCTGACTCTTGACTCAGACGCGGAGCATGTGCAAACGGCGTTTTGACGATCACATCTTTGATCCGTTCGTTCGCCTCGTATATGGTTTTTAAATCGATCAAACTTTCCCTTTAACCATGGATGAGACGATGCTCAACCATACTGCAATGATTTTGAACTACCTTCATCCCTGCATCTCTTGCACGCTGTGCAGCTTCGTTATTGACGATCCCTTTTTGAGCCCAGAACACTTTAACGTCGCCTCGCTCGATACATGCGTCCGCTACTGCATTCAGTGCATCGGGTTTTCGGAAGATATTAACCATATCGACCGCAAAGGGGATTTCGCTTAAAGAGCGGTATACTTTTTCTCCCAAAATCGTCTCTTCTTTTGGATAAACAGGTACAATCGTATACCCCGCATTTTTGAGGTATTGGGCAACACGGTAACTGTCTTTGCTCGAATCGGGTGAGAGTCCCAACACTGCAATCGTTTTAACTTCGTCTAAAATAGTTTTTATTTCATCATTCGTTGCATTGACACTCGGAAATTCGCACTCCATAAAAGCTCCTCATACTGGATAACTTTCTTATTATAGCAAAATTATTCAAACACCTTTTTTTATCTCTCCGATATAGCGCTGTCTCGGACGGGCTATTTTCATCTCCCGATCGTTTTTGAGTTCTATCCATTGGGTGATCCACCCCACCGAACGGCCGATGACGAAAATGATCGTAAACATCGATTTTGGGATCTTGAGCGCCGTGAGGATCA
>NZ_DASUIQ010000112.1:0-8392 GCF_036279695.1 Sulfuricurvum sp. | reverse complement strand
TACTTAAAGGGAAATCACAGTAAAATTCGTGCACTAAAATCGTCTCTGTCTGAATGCAAAACAAAATACTTCAGACCGGAGCAGCTTCAAAAGCATAAAATAAGGACATCTTATGAAAAATAAGTACATTGCAAGTTTCGAGCAAGCGCAAATCGCTAGCAAAAACGTTCCTGAGTTCCGCGCAGGTGACACACTTCGTTTGGCAGTAACCATTACCGAGGGTGAAAAATCACGCGTTCAAAATTATGAAGGTATCTGTATCTCTATCCGTGGAGAAGGTACTGGCCGTACTATTACTGTACGTAAAATCGGTGCTAACGGTGTTGGTATCGAGCGTGTATTCCCAATCTACAGCGATAGCTTAGAGAAAATCGAAGTTCTTCGCCGTGGTCGTGTACGTCGTGCGAAATTGTTCTACCTTCGTGATCTTGCAGGTAAAGCAGCGCGTATCAAAGAAATCCGCCGCAAATAATCTCCTCGCTGCTCTTTTGGGCAGCACCTTTTTCTCCCCTTTTATTCTTTAGAGTTAACGTACTTAATATTTTTTAATTTTCCACAGAACTGCAATTGTTAATACAGCCGCAAAAACAATCATAGCGATAAAAGCATCGAGTGTGCCGTAATGGTGCTGAAACGGTAACCCACCTGTATTCATACCGAAAAATCCTACAACAAGGTTAAGCGGCAAAAAGATCACCGATATAATCGTAAGGAGATAGATACTGCGGTTTAGTCGATCATTGGTTTGGATGTTGTGATAACGGTAAATGTCATCGAGCTGTGTATTGGCAGCAATCGTTGAACGAAGTGAACGTTCTAGATGCTCATGCAAGTCATTAAACTCATTAAGCAGATTGGTTTCGGTAAAATTGTGTTTAGTGACGAACCGCTCGAAAATGTCCACCGCTTTTATGATAACACGTTCGGTACGAGATAGCTCTTTTTTGAGAATATGCCATCTCTCCATGGGGTTAAATGATTGTTTTTTGTAGAGACTCTCTTCAATAAAAGCAATTTTATCATGAGCAATTTCAATGTCTTCCATGTAAGCATCGATCTTCTCATCTAAAAAGTGATAGAGATCTTTAAACCCATTCTCAAAATGTGTTAGCTCTCCTAGTTTTCTATCATAAAAATAAATCTCTTCTCCCACGATGACGAAAGGGTAGGAAAAAAATCTCCCCTTGGTCTTCCAAAATTCATTGGAACGGAGGGCAAGAATATTGGCTTTTCCCTCCCATAGTTCTGGGAGCCTAAGAATCAAGATTTGATATTCGCCATACGCTTCATAGAGGGAGGGGTGGATGGGGTTTTGCAGGTCTTTTAGATGAAGTTCGTGTAACTCTACCATTTATTCCCCTTTGAGTGCCCGTTCCATGTCCCGTTTGAGACTTTTCTCTTTTAAATCGTCCCGTTTGTCGTAAAGCTTTTTACCTTTGACGATGGCGACTTGCATCTTGGCAAGATTTTTATCATTGAAATAGATACTCAGAGGAACCAGCGTAAACCCCTCTTTCTCCACTGCTTTGAACATTTTATCGATCTGCTTTTTATGCAGAAGGAGTTTACGGCTTCCGCGCTCTTCGTGGGTGTAATAGTGATGAGTGGTATCGAGTACTCCGATATGAACACCGAAGACGAATGCTTCACCCCGAACGATTTTGATAAATCCGTATTTGAGGTTGACGCGTCCGGCTCGAAGGGCTTTGACTTCACTTCCCTTGAGGACGAGTCCCGCTTCGAATTTCTCTTCGATGTAGTAGTCAAAAAAAGCTTTTTTATTGGTGGCGATATTTTCACCCACGCATTGATCCTTGAAAAATAATTATCAAATGATAGCGTATGTTCCCTTGTTCTTTTAATGAAAGAGATGAATTGATAATTAATTAAAACAAATATTTATTATTTATGGTGTTATTAAGAAAGTATGAAATATAATTGAACATATTTTAATACATGGAGTTTTGTATGATTCGCAAATCATTCGTATTTTCAATTTTGTTGGCGTCTGCGTTGAACGCAGGGATGTTTGGAGATTTAGCAGGGTCATTGATGGGGGATAGTAAACCTGATGGAACGGCAACCGAGATGCAGACCATTTTTGAGACCATGGATCAGTCAAAAAGCACACTAACCGCTTCAGTGGATTTGATCAACACGATGTTGGGGGATAAAAAACAATTGTCTAAATGGCAAGATCAAACCAAAGCGATCGATAAATTGAGCGATGATGAAAAAGTGCCGGCTATCGCAAAACTGAATCAAGAGAAGATGCTCTATGCTACGGCACTCGGCGAGAGCAAAGATGTGAGTACAAAAGCAAAAAAATTGTCTAACGATCAGAAAAGCAAATTAGGTGCGGCTATTAGCGATATTTTGTTGGTTTCATTTAGAGAAAAAGAGGCAGGAGATAAAGCAAAAGAGCTTGTAAAAACGATTGTAGCTAGTCCAAAATCGGCGCTTCAATACGCGGGGGACCTTCCAAAGCTCAAAGATGTTGTGAGTGAAACACCGACTATGTTGAATAATCAAGCGGCATTGAGTAAAAATATGGTTGTATTGGCAAGTAATGCAAATATTGCGATCAAACAACCAAAACCTACCGAAACCGCGAGTAAATAATTTTCGGCACATTGTGCCGGAATCTCTTTTATGATCTAGTGTAATGCAGGTCTAAAAAAACTGCTTCCGCTTCCCGAAAAAAACCATCCCTCTTTTTCCGTGAGTTCGCAATAGCACCCAAGTGCAGAAGGGTAAAGATCATTTGCCTCTTTAGGGCTCATAGAAGCGAGAATATCGCGTGAAGGGGTTGATTCTAATCTTGCGGCTTCTTCGGAGCTAATCGGGGCATAGAGATGCTCACGGTAGTAGCGATAAACGGATGGGGTACTGATCTGTAGCTGAGGGGTAATAACCTCAAAATCGATAAGCGGTTCGTTAAAGCGCTCGACGATCTCACCGATCCCGCTGACGTTCGCACTCTCATAGCCGTAGACGAAGAAAGGGACATCCGCACCGACGGATGAGCCTATCTCTGCCAGCTCGTCAACACTTAGTCCCAACTCAAGCTCTTCATTACACATTCGTAAAAAAGTTGCCGCATCCGAACTTCCTCCGCCGAGTCCGGCAAAGGAGGGGATTTTTTTATCGACACATATCGCGTGGTTTTCGAAAAAAGTGGAGAGTTTGTCGGAACGGGTGGTGCTTTGGAGATATTTATAGGCTTTGTAGATGGTGTTGGAGTGGACTTCGCAGTCAAAATTGCCCCGTATCTCAAATTCAGGGGTCGATTTAGCTTCAAACCAAAGGGTATCAAAAAGGGTGCTGACCCGCATAAACCGAGAACTGAGGGTATGGTAATCTCCCCGCATTCCGGTAATTTTGAGAAAAATATTGACTTTAGCGTAAGCGCGGTGACGCATCATAAGCGTAGTTTTTGAGCGAGTTGTTGGAGGAGTGACTCATCTTGATGAGACGATGCCTCTTTGTTGGAGTTTTCAACCGCGCGAACCAATTCACTTCGCAACACTCGGATGTTATGAGGGGCATCGATTCCCAATTTCACCACACCTTTTTCGATGGAAACCACTTTGACCGTGATTGTATCGGCGATAATGATCGATTCTTCGGGTCTGCGAGAGAGAATCAGCATGCTTCAACCTTATTAAGAATATATCGGACACCCTCGGAGGTAATCTCAAAGATGGTGATTGTCTCACCGTTGTCGATCCAATAGGTACCGGCACCTTGAAGATCGAAGTCCTCTACGTTTAGCGGTTGTCCTAAAAGGATTGTTTGTATTGTGCCATTATAGCGGTTTTTGGGAATTGAGAGGGAGGTTTTTATATCAAGTGAGCGCTCATTTTCAAAAATAAACTGCCCCTCGTTGAGCCGCTCCAATGCAGTGAGTGCGCCATCGTATCCGAGACGAGATGCTATGATCTCTCCGAGTGAGCGGATATAGCTCCCCTCGGAGACGGTCGCTTCAAAGGTGACAAACGGATGGCAATAGTGAACAAGGCTAAGATCATAGATAGTAGAGGTGATTTCACGTAAATCGACCTCCTTCCCCTCTCGGGCAAATTCATACGCTCTGCGCCCGTCTATCCGTTTGGCACTGTATTTGGGCGGGAGATAGGTGAGTTCCCCGACGAGAGATTGAAAGAGTGTTTCTATCTGATCGATACTGACAGGCTGGGTTTCGCTGATCGTTTCGATTTTTTCGATGTCTAGGGTAGGGGAATAGGCTCCCAACCAGAGGGTTGCTCGGTATCGTTTTGGGGTTTTGTTCAAAAAACGAAAGAGTCGTCCGTGATTGCCGAATGCAATAATCAAAACCCCTTTGGCAAACGGATCGAGGGTTCCCGAATAGCCCGCTTTTTTGACACCGTAGCGCCGTTTTAATTTGCCTAAGAGCTGATTGGAACTCATACCGGAGGGTTTGTAGGCGACGAAAAGACGATTCATAACGGATTAGAGCTTTTCGACAAATGAGGCGAGGATCTCTCTTTTATTGCCGCCGAAATTGATACTGAGTTTGAACTCGCGTCCCGCTTTGCTAACCCCCTCGACCCGTCCCGCACCGAAGATTTTATGGCGTACCAAGTCCCCTTTTTTGTATGAGGTATTTTTTTCCAAGATGAGGGATCCCTCGCACAATCCTGCTTCGTTGATAAAGCGGCTTTTTTGGAGTTCCGTTCGGCGCCCTTTGTAGAAACGGCTATTAACGTTGGAGAGGGTGAGATTGCTCTTGGCTCTGGTGAAGGCGACGTAGCCTAATCGACGCTCCTCTTCCAGATCGCTCCCATCCCCGATGAGGGGTAAAAATCCCTCTTCTAATCCGATGACGAAAAGGTGCTCAAATTCCAGCCCCTTGGAGGCGTGGATACTCATGATATAGATGCTCTCCCCCTCGACTTGATCCTGCTCGCTTTGCAAGGTGATGTCGTTGAGGAACTCCGCGAGCGAGCTCTCCGGATTTTGTTTGACATAATCGCGAAAGAGACCGTAGAATTCGTCGATATTGGCGATTTTTTCCGCTTCGTCGGGGAGCCCTTTGAGGGTCTCTTTGATCTTGAAACGCTCTTCGAGCAGATCGATGAATCGGTAGATCGCCTCTTCGGCAACACGGCGAAGTTCGAGAATTTCAGCGACGAAATCGCGTAGCTCGGTGGCACTTTTTTTCCGTACTAACCCTTCGAGCTCACTGTCGCTGAGAGTAGAGATAAATTCGAACATCGACTTTTCCGCCTCGATGGAAGAGAGCTCGATTTTATCGATGGTCGCTTTTCCCAATCCCCGTTTCGGTTTATTGATGATCCGTTTAAGGGAAAAATTATCATGAATGTTGGTGATGACCCGTAGATAGCTGATGAGATCTTTGATCTCGGCACGATCATAAAACCGTAATCCGCCGACGAGTTTGTAGGCGACTCCCGCGCGGTTTAGCCCCTCTTCGAGCGATCGGCTCAGGGCATTGATACGGTACAAGACGGCGATCTCGTTGGGGCGTATCCCTTGATTTATCAGTCCTTTGATCGCTTTGGCAATCTTTTGGGACTCTTCGCTTTCGTCGTTGGAGGTGATAGTTTGAACGTCATCTCCCCCCTCTTTGGTAGCAATAAGGGTTTTGCCCAAGCGGGAACGGTTGTGCTCAATCAGGGCATTGGCAACGGTGAGGATCGGCTGGGTTGAGCGGTAGTTATGCTCCAATTTGACCACCATCGCGTCGGCAAAATCTTGATCGAATTCGAGGATATTGCGGACATGTGCCCCGCGCCAACCGTAGATACTCTGGTCATCATCCCCTACGACGCAGAGATTGTTGTGGGTTGAGCAGAGTTTTTGGAGGAGTCGGAGCTGAAGTTCATTGGTATCTTGGTACTCATCGATCATGATGTAGCGGTATTTCTCGGACGTTTGGGTGCAAAGCTCAGGGTTTTCATCAAGCAGTTTATAGGTGAGACAGAGCAAATCATCAAAATCGACGAGGTTGTTTTTGAGCAGATATGCTTCGTACTCTTCGTATATTTTAGCAATGTGTTTATAGTTGGTGAGTTCGGCTTGCGCGTATGCCTCTTGCGGATCGATCAGTGAGTTTTTATAGCGCGAAATCTCCGAAGCGATGAGTGCCGTGGGGAGATCGGCATTGATCTTCTTGATGATCTTTTTTTTGTCATCGGTATCGATAACGACGAAATTATTGGCACGACCGAGCAAATGGATATGAAATTTTAAAAACAGCAGACCGAATTTGTGAAAGGTGCACAGCAGTGGAGGATACGAGTTTTGGGTGATGAGCCCCATCGCCCGCTCTCTCATCTCTTTGGCCGCTTTGTTGGTAAAGGTGAGAGTGAGCGTATTGCCTGCAGGGATTCCTACTTGATCGAGCAGATAAGCAAGGCGAGTTGTAATCGTTTTGGTTTTTCCGCTTCCCGCACCCGCCAAAATGAGCAACGGTCCGTCGATCCGTTCGACCGCACTGCGTTGTGCTTCATTGAGGCCTGTGAGAATTTCATCCATACCGTTATCACCCTGATTGTATTAATAGTTAATTTATTATAGCCCAACTTTTCTATTTTTTAAATTCCTTTGTCAAATTGGACAAAAAAATAGTCTGAAACTCTTGCATTGGTTATAATTGCGAGTTATAATACGGCTATTCATTCAACTTATAGGAATTATTATGTTAAAAGATTTTGCCAAACTTATGACGTTTTTGACGGTGGTTCGAGAAAAAAGTTTTTCAAAAGCATCGGCTAAACTCGGTATTTCTCAGCCTGCGGTTACCCAGCAGATCAAATTTATCGAAGATTATCTCGATACCCGTGTCGTTGAACGTAAAAAGAACGGAATCAAACTGACCAAAGAGGGTGAAGACCTTTTCCGTATCGCAACCAAACTGGAAAAAGCGATCCAATCGAGTGAAAAAGAGCTCCTTAAAATCATCAACAAAGAGTTCACATTCATCGTCGGTGCGTCGTATGCGATCGGAAACTATGTGCTCCCGTCTTATATCGGACAGCTTAAAGAGAAAATCAATAACGAAGTCCATATTCGTGTCGGATTTTCCGAAGAGATCGTCGATCAATTGCTTGATAAAAAGATCGATATTGCTCTGATCGAATCGCCGGTATTTAAAGAGGGGTTGATCTACCGTGAGTGGGAAGAGGATGAGTTGGTTATTTTCTCCAATCAGCCGATCCCGAAACAGCTCCGTAAAGAAGATATGTATAAATTTGACTGGATCTGCCGTGATGAGAATTCACACACCCGTAAACTCACCTCAGAGATTTTCGAAGAGATCGGGGTTGCCTGTTCAGGGTTTAACGTTATCGGTGTCGTTGCGAGTTCTACCGCGATCAAAGAGACGTTGATGCGTTCACCTAAAGATGCCGTTCGTCCTGTCGTATCGGTAATGTCCCGCCATGTGATCAAAGATGAAGTGGAAGAGGGGAAATTGTTTGAAGCGCGTATCAAAAACTACAAAATCAAACGCAAATTCTACATCGCCTACAGCAAAGAGCGTAAACACGATGCATTTATCGACAATGTAGTCACGTATCTATTAGGATTAAAACTCTAATACGTTATTCCCGCGAAGGCGGGAATCCAGTTCGGTTTTAAGATGGATCCCCGGGTCAAGCCCGAGGACCTCGAAGAGGTTCTTGTGCCCTTTGGGTATGACGATACTATTTTTTCTTCAAGAACTTTTGATTTTCGGGATTCGATAGCAGAGCGCTCATTGAATTCTGAACCCCTTCATGTTTGTCTATGTTGATAATCGGATGTTGTTCTTGCGGAAGCGCGAGATTGACAAACGCCGGAGTGTCATCGATAATGATCTGTACGATCGAGAGCAACGGAACGGAGACAAAGCTTCCGATATTCTCTTGACCGAATCCCGCTTCAAAAATCAATATATCGTTATCGATTCGGGCACTCTCAAACGTGTATCCCGCTAAAAAGAACAACGTCATGGCGCGAAACTCATCGTTGATATGTTTAGGGAGCGGCGGGTCAAACGTCACATGATCAATTTTGCATAGTATGCCGAAATTTTGGTCGTTTTCGAAAAGATAAATAAGCATATCGCGGAGATGATTTTCCATCAATCGTGCGAATGAAGAGCTTTTAATAATATCGAATAACATGAGTTTAGACCTGTTTTTTAGGAAATTATACCATTTTCGACTTCAACGAATCCTACCATCGCATTCATGAGTGCGATTTTGGTAGCTTTCTCAATATCTTTCGGGGTGAGCGAAGCCGCAGTGAGAAATCCCTCCTCTATCAGCCGTGCACGTGTCGTCCCCTCCAAAAGCGGAGATTCGGGGGTGAACCATCTCCCCTCTATCAACAGGGCGATATTGGCAATCGTGGTATCGCGCAG
>NZ_DASUIQ010000111.1:0-25112 GCF_036279695.1 Sulfuricurvum sp. | reverse complement strand
CCCTTCCATCGCCGATGAGACGCTGGCATACATCGAAGAGATGAAAGCACGCGGTGATTCGGTGCTCGTCGGCGTCGACACCGGATATGCGGAACTGAACAAGATGACCACCGGATACGGAAAAGGGGATCTTGTCATTATTGCTGCCCGTCCGGCAATGGGGAAAACGTCGTTTGCCCTCAATATGGTTCAAAATCTCCTCGATAAAGGGAGCGGTGTTGCTTTCTTTTCACTGGAGATGCCGGCGGAACAGCTGATGCTGAGATTACTAAGCGTACAAACCTCGATCCAGCTTCAGCGGCTCCGTGTGGGGGACATGAATCCTCAGGAGTATAAACAGCTAAACGATGCGGTGGATAAGATGCGCCGCTCCAAGCTGTTCGTAGATGACCACGGCTCGATCAATATCCATCAGCTCAGATCCAAACTGCGCAAGCTCAAAAGCCGTCACCCTGAGATCGAAGTGGCTGTTATCGACTACCTTCAAATCATGAACGGGACGGGGGGAAAAGATCGTCACTTAGAGGTGAGTGAAATTTCGCGGGGGCTGAAAATGCTTGCCCGTGAGCTGGGGATACCGATCATCGCCCTCTCTCAGCTCAACCGTGGTCTTGAATCGCGCGCCGATAAACGTCCGATGCTCAGCGACATCCGTGAATCGGGATCGATCGAGCAAGATGCCGACATTATCCTCTTCGTCTACCGTAATGACGTTTACCTCTACAAAGAGGAGAAAGAGCGGGAAAAAGAGGCGATAAGTGCGGGGAAAGAGTTTATCTCCAAATACGTCGAAAAAGAGGAAGAGGAAGCGGAAATCATCATCGGCAAACAGCGTAACGGCCCGACGGGTCATGTGAAGCTGATGTTCCAGAAAAAATTCACCCGTTTCGTCGATCGTCCGACATTCGGTGCGGCTCAGATCGTATATGAAAGTATCGATATGAAGAGTGCGACAATGAATTTGGATGATGAGAGTGTTGGAAATGTTTCGATGCCGATTATCTAATGTCTAAATTAGAGCGTGTTGAGCTTTTTGATCTCAAAAGCGGGGCACTCTTTTTTCTTTTTCTCCTCTTTATCGCTTCCCTTTCCCTCTCTTATGAGTACTATCAATTTACCAAACTCAAAACGTTTGATGACCCTCTGATTCGAGCTTCGGTAATCGACCAAGAGGTGCGGCTTATCGGTGGTACCCCAAAAACATCGATGAAGCTCCGTTTACAGAGCGGTGCGAGTGTGCGATGCGCCATGTCTCCGTATTTGCGCGATTTACGGGGACGGGACGTTTTGATAGAACTTCAAGTTGCCAAAGTGAGTTTTTTGGATTATCTCAAAGGGTTTCGTGCACGCGGTTTGATTACGGAAGTCTACCCGACATTGAGTCTCAAAGAGCAATGGTATCAGGTTATCGCTTCACACCATATCGATCAGCGGATGCGGGAGCTCTATGGGGCACTGTTCGTCGCGACGCCGATGTCACAAGAATTTCAATCCCTAGTGGGGGCGATGGGGCTGAGTGCCGTTCTCTCGATCAGCGGGTATCACTTCGGGATTTTGAGCTTGATCGCCTACTTTTTTTTAAGAAGACCGTATCGGTGGGTTCAAAACCGCTATTTCCCCTATCGTCACGGTAATAGGGATCTATTTTGGATCGTAGCGATATTGCTTTTTTCCTATCTTGCCATTTTAGAGTTCAATCCGGCGATGGTACGTTCATTCGGAATGATTATGGTCGGGTATTGGCTCTATGATCGGGGGATAAAGATCGTCTCACTTCAAACACTGCTGATAGCGGTTGGAGTACTGCTCGCTTTTTTCCCGAGGCTTTTCTTCTCCCTCTCATTTTGGTTTTCGTCTTTCGGAGTTTTATCGATCTTTATTTTCATCCGCTATTATGAGCATTGGAAGGCTTGGCAGATATTTTTGGCACTCAATGTGTGGTGTTATTTGGTTTTGCTCCCAATCTCTCTCGCTATATTCGGAGTATTCAGCTGGGCGCATTTGGGTTCCATCCCTATAAATCTCATTTTTAATCTCTATTATCCGAGTGTTTTGGTACTGCATCTGACCCCATGGGCTGATCTATTTGATTCGATGCTGATACGGATGTTTGAGCTCGGAGAGTTGCGAGTAGTGATGCTTCCGATGTGGGTGGGAATTCTCAGTATTGTACTGGCACTTGGTGCAATGCGCTGGAAGAGCGCATTTTTGGCATTAGGAGTGTTGGGTGTCGTTACGCTGGGCAGCGCGGTTTATCAGATAGCATAGTTTCATACCGTAGATGACGATAATCCACGAGACGTAAATCCACAAAAAGAAAAAGATAAGTGCCGAAAACGATCCGTACATGGTTGCGTAGGTTTTGTTGTAAAAAACGTATTGGATAAAACTGTTTTTGGCGATTCCCCATACAAGTGCCACGATAAAGGAACTGATAGCGGCCGCTTTGGGGGAGACGTCGGCATTGACCGCTATTTTGTAAATCAAAAAGAAGATGCCCCACAATAATAAAAACGGAAAAATTGAGAGCGTATGTAACGCAAAACCGCTGATATGGGTTTCTAAATAGGCTTTGAGACTCATCGAAGCGATAAGAGCGATAGGGGTGAGGCTGATCAGCGTCCAATAGGTGGTGATGGCATCCCATATACGACGCTTAGAGGTTTTGAAAATTTTGCCGACAATATGTTCAAAGTTCTGAAAAAAGAGGAGGCTTGAGACAATCATTGTCGTAAAACCGATCACTCCAAGCTGTACCGAATTGCGAAAAAATGATTCGAGATACCCTGCAATGGCTTCTGTCTGCCCTGGCATCATGTTTTCAAAGATAAAAATCTGAATTTTGGCGTATTGTTCGTTGAACACGGGGACATTGGCTATCAAACTCAGAGAGATAATGAGCAGCGGCACCACCGTAAAGATGGTATAAAAGCTGAGACTTGATGCATACACCGTGATGTCCCGATCAAAGAGCATCAGGAAAAAAAGGCGAATATGGCGGAGCGTTGCTTTCAAATTGACCACTTACGCAAGCCCCATTTTGGAAGGGTTGAGGATATTGTTCGGATCAAAGGCCCGTTTGATCGATTGGAACAGTGCCATCTCTTCAGGGGTGAAAGCCATTGACATATAGGGTGCTTTGGCTAAACCGATACCGTGTTCACCGCTGAGGGTTCCGCCGAGATCGATAGTCGCTTGGAATACTTCGTGGATCGCTTCGTAACCGATTTTTACCTGTTCCGGGTCTTTGCCGTCCACCATAACGTTGGTATGGACGTTCCCGTCCCCCGTATGTCCGAAGCAAGGGATATTGATGTTGTATTTTTTGGCAATAGCATCAAATTTTTCGAGGAGTTCCGGTAGCGCCGAGCGGGGAACAGTGACATCTTCGTTGATTTTTTTAGAACCGTAGACAGAGAGTGATTGGCTCGCATTGCGACGGGCAAACCACAAATCGCTTGCTTCTTGTTTATCTTTCGCTATTTTAAATTCGCTGCATCCGTTTTCTTGAAACACTTTTTGGATGAGGGAAAGTTGAAAATCGAGGTCTTCTTCAAGATTGCCGTCCACATCGGTGACGAGAATTGCTCCCGCTTCGATCGGAAGCCCTTTTTTGTAGACTTGTTCTACGGAGCGGATTGTGAGGTTGTCTAAAAATTCCATCGCAACAGGGGTTACACCGCTCGCCATCGTTTTATAGACTGCCTCCATCGCCGTTTGGACAGTCGGGAAAATTCCCATCGCTGTTTTAGTCATTTTCGGTTTCGAGAGAAGTTTGAGAGTCACTTCGGTGGTTACCGCCAATGTCCCCTCTGATGCGATCAGGATTCCTGCAATGTTATAGCCTGCAACGTCTTTGATCGTCCGTTTACCCGCTTTGATGATGTCACCGTTGGGGAGAACTGCACGGATTGCCATAACGTAGTCTTTAGTAATCCCGTATTTGGCGGCGCGCATACCGCCGGCGTTTTCGTTCACATTTCCGCCGATGGTAGAGTATTCTTGGGATGCCGGATCGGGTGGATAGAAAAGACCCACTTCTTCAACGGCACGCTGCAACTCCATATTCACAACTCCCGGCTGGACGATGGCAACCATGTTTTGCATATCGATCTCTAAAATCTTATTCATGTGTTTTTCAAATGCGAGGACAATTCCGCCGTTTGCGGGAAGCGCACCCCCCGTAAATCCGCTGCCAGCTCCACGTGGGACGATAACAATACGGTGTTCATTGCAGTAGCGCAAAATATCACTCACATCTTGTTCACTACGGGGGAAGAGGACGGCATCGGGTTCGAACCGTTCGCGTGTTGCATCGTAGCTATAGGCTATTAGGTGGGCTTTGTCGCTGTAAACATTTTCTTTACCGATCAGACGGGTAAAAAAGTCGATGGCATCTGGGGATAGCATCGTTATTCCTTTACTTTGTTTTTTGGATTATTTAAACTGATGATGTCGAGATAATAAGGCTCATAGCTTTTAAGACTTGAGCTTCCCTCGCCCCACCATGCGCCACGAATTGTCGGGACACGGGTATAGAAAGGGGTTTGTTCTTTTTCGGCTACTTTTGCAAAAGGGGTACTTTGGAGGAGGGTGAAGCTTTTGCAGTCGAGGGTAAAGAGTTGATTTGCACTTTGAACATAAAGAAGTCCTACTGAATTGGCGGTACAGTAACTTTTAAAATCATCGACTAAAGGGGTTTGATGCCCTTCATTAGAGAGAAAAGCGGCATAGTTGTCGGGATGGATCCATTCTACACCGCTGATGCTTTTAGCGATAGCATCATAGGTATCATCATTCGGTGCGATTAAAAGGGCGCGTTTGTAATCATACGCCAAGACAGCAATATCGGATGGCTTAGGGGTCCAGATACCACTTGGGAGAGCGTCTTGGTGCAGACCCGTGTATTCGCTGATTGCTAAAATAGCACGGTTATTCGTAGAATTTGCTTGTTCGACGCGTGCATTGGCGATAATAGTACTATGGTCAGCATCGAATTGTCGAACGATAAACCCGCTCATCCCTTCCCTCAAGTTCTCTGCGATGATCGTCGCACGAGCCCCATCGACTTCAAGAAGCGGGGCAGTGATGGAGGAAGCGTTCAAGACGCTACAAGCGATAAGGGTAATAAGCCAGATGCGCATCATGGTAACCTTTTGGTAGAGTAAGTAGGGGTGATTATAGCCAAACACCTCTTTGTAAATGGAATTTTTGCTATCATTTATTTTTTTTTCGCGTTAAAAGTGTATTTTGATCAAGGATGAGAATGGGCCGTTTTTTTGCATTAGTGTTATTGCCCCTTCTCCTTTTTGGCGGCACTGTTAAACCGTTTAAATGGAATGACGGTGAAAGTTTTCTTACCTTTTTAGAGCGGAAAAAACTCCCTTTGTCTCTTTATTACCGACTGGACAAAGAGGATCAAAAGCTTACCGAAGATATTCCCTACACCGCTAATTGTCAAATGGAAGTGGATGATAAAAAATTTATCCGCCAAATCTTGATTCCCGTCAATGATGAACTTCAGCTTCAAATTTATCTCACTCCCAAACGTCGGTATGAAATAAAAGTTATTCCGATTGTAAGTCAAGAATATACTGAAACCCTTTATGTGCCGATTCAAACACTTCCGTATGATGATATTCTAAAAATGACGGGGTCTAAAAACTTAGCTTCTATTTTTGTCAAAATGTTTAAAGGAAAAGTTGATTTCCGTAAAGGTTTTAAAGCAGGAGACCCGATCGTCATCGTCTATACCCAAAAGTATCGTCTCGGAAAACCGTTCTCGATGCCTGAAGTTCATGGTGCAATGGTCGAAATAAACGGAAAAAAAGTGACGGTATACCGCCATAGTGATGGTCGTTTTTATGATGAAAAAGGGGCTCAGTATGAGAAATTTTTATTTAAACTTCCTATTCGCAATCCTCGGATTACCTCTGTTTTTTCAAAGAGCCGCTACCACCCCGTACTACACCGTTATCGTGCACATTTAGGGGTTGATTTCGGAGCACGCCCCGGGACACCGATCCTCTCGACAGGGGATGGACGCATAAGTTTTGTCGGATATTCCAGAGGCTACGGAAAAACGATAAAAATACGGCACTCCAACGGATTAACAAGTCTTTATGCCCATCAAAAAAGTTTCCGAAGCGGTGTCCATGGCGGATCAGTAGTGAAACAAGGTGAGGTGATCGGATATGTCGGAAACTCAGGACTATCCTCAGGTCCGCATCTCCATTTCGGTATGTATTCGGGGAGTACAGCGATCAATCCTATGAGTGTTATGAAAAAGACGACAGAAGGATTTAGCGGAAAAGAGCGCAAAGCGTTTCTCGCGATACGGGATAAAATGGATGCAAAATTTCGAAAAGTACTTAAAGAGAAGCGTCCTCGGAAACCGTATTTGGACTTTCATGAAACGTATTATGTCGATAGTGAGACGTTTAAACCAAAACCTTTTTAAAGAACCGCTATGATCCGAGATGTCAAAATTATCCCGTGTGAAACGTCCGATTTTGTGAAACCGAAACGGATTGAGTATCTCCAGTCCGGTAAGATAAAAATATGGGATATGGTAGAGGTTCACGATAGCGTGGCGATCCTTTTGTACCATGTTGAGCATGAGAGCCTAATCGTCGTTCGACAGTTTCGTCCCCCTGTCTATCTGAGAAACAGTGATGGATATACGTATGAGCTGTGTGCCGGAATCGTCGATAAAGATAAATCGCTCCTTGAGATAGCGCATGAAGAGATTTTGGAGGAGTGCGGATACTATGTGCCGCTGGAGCAGATCGAGAGGGTAACGTCGTTTTATACGGCGGTGGGATTTGCCGGATCGCGGCAAACACTTTATTATGCTTGTGTGAATGAGTCAATGCGGGTGAATAACGGCGGCGGTGTGGAGGATGAGATGATCGAAGTGATCGAGATTCCTGTGTGTGACGCTAAAGCGTTTGTAATGGATGAGAGCAAAGCCAAAACACCGGGTTTGATGTTCGGCTTCGGATGGTTTTTGGAGAATGAAGAGTTGACGAAACATTGATGCCCCGAAGGGCATGGGATTAGAATTTGTAAGTGAGCGCCGCGTTAAACGAACGTCCCATACCTTGAAGAGGGGTGTAACTTGTTTTTGAGTAGTTCACAACATCTATTCCGCCTAATGGAAGAGCATAGGATTTGTCGAAAAGGTTTGTGATTGAGAAATCCATATTGAACTGTTTTGACCACGCATAGCCGGTACGTAAATCGACTAGTGCGTATCCCGGAGTTAACGGCTCTTTTCGTAAAGTATCAACGGATTCTTTATCATCGACGGTTTCAATATCAATACCGTTATTCCATGCGCCGGAAACACGATCCAACGATACTTTGGCATGAAGCGGCATCATATGATAAAGTGATCCGCCGTTATCACGGAAACCGCGGGTATAGCTGAGTGTCCCTTTGATCGTCCCTTTGCCATTGTCACTATTATCCCATAGTGTTGTGTATCCTGATAGATCAGCACCGAAGAGATGCGCATCTGTATTAACAAATTTTAAAAGTCTAATACCAGTATAGCCACCCGCTGTTGCTGTACCAATGACATTAACATCAATGTAATCTTTTACTTTTGTATAATATGGAGTGAGCTTGACTCCCCACTCTTTTTCAGCACCGTCATGAAGTGAGATGGTAGTGCTGATGGTATTGGCAACTTCCGGTTTCAAATTGATATTTCCAACGTAGCCGTTGCCATCACCAAACCAGTTAATCATTGCCATATCCATAGCAATCGGCCCGCTGGCTAGAGGATTACTGCCATATCCTCCCGCCCAAGCAAAACGTTCATACATATTCGGTGATCGCGTTTTGTGTGCAATACCCAACTCTAGGTCGGTTGCATTGCTGTATTCGTATTTGGTCATCGCCGTGAGATCATAATTGTTATCGGTCTTTTTATGATCGAGAAGATTGAATGCATCTGCATCAATTTTATCGTTCCACATTCCGGCTGCACCCGTATTGTTGTTATAACCTACAACATCTCCCGTATTCATACTCACTCTATCATAACGCACACCGATAACGGATGAGAATTTTTCACTCCATTGGGAATGAGCTTCGGCAAAAAGTCCGATACGATCACGTTGCCCATCGTTAATGTTCCAGAAGGTATTTGGTCCCATACCGCCGTAAGTGCCACTTGGAGAAGGCCAATAATCATTGAGACGGTATCGATCATAATCTGCACCGAATTTGAATGTTTGGGTTTGAGTGTACGGAAGGGTTGCTTTGATGTTTAAGCCACTTTCCTCAGCTTCCGTGTACATTGGCATATTTCCAGTTCGTTCGGAAGGAAGTTTATTCATATAGTGATCGGTATCTTGGCGGAATGCATTTGCTTCGATCAAGAGTGTTCCCACTTTCCCTTTGTAGCTCAAATTGCCCGAAGTCGATTGGTTGGCGAGCATATCCATGTATTCATTTGGAAAGCCGATGTAATCCACATTGCTTTGAGCTATTTTGAGTGCTACGACATCATCGGTATCAATTTTATAAGCGATAGTTGCCGAATGATTGGCTTGTTTATAGAGGGTATCTTTGACGATAGCACCGGTTCCATTTTTATAGTTGTCCGCTTTTTCCGCATAAGCTGAATAGTTGACACTAATTTTATCATTGGCTGCGGTTGCAGAGACAGAGACCCCGCGCGCTTGATTGTTACTGTGATAAAAGCTAGATACTTCACCGTTGATGAGTGCTTCTCCGCTCTTTTGAGCAAATAGAGGATCTTTAGATTTGACTGCTATGGTTCCACCGATACTATCACCTCCCTCACTGACGGGAGTGATCCCAGCCATAACATCGATTTTTTCGATGCTAGTTGTATCGATGTAGGAGAGAGCCGGGTTCATGTGGTTCGGACAAGCGGAGGTGATGGTCATGCCGTCAATATCGATTTTAACACGATCATCAGCCATACCGTGAATAACGGGCAATGAAGCACGACTTCCGGTATTATAGACGCTAACCCCCGGAATATCGGCAAGTATTGCAGCCGTATCTCCACTCATTTTTGTGGATTTAGACGATGAGAGTTCATTGGCTACAACATCGGATTTAGCTGCATCGGCTTCAACGGTAATTTTTTGGATCGTGATAGGTTCGCTAGCGAGGGCAGCAACCGCCGCCATGGAGAGGAGAGTTAAACGTTTCATTCAGTTCGTCCTTAATGTTACAATAGTGTTAAGCTGACATTGTAGGGACGAAGTGTTACATTAGTGTTAAGTCACACTATTCTAAGCGCAATCCGACCTCTTCTGGAAACTGCATGGTAACACAGTGAAGCGAACCGTGCTGACGGATCAGGACAGAGCAGTCGATCGGGATAATATCGCGTCCACGGAATGCTTTCTCGCAGATCGCGATTGCTTCTGCGTCATGCGGATCATTATAGATCGGAAGCAACACTGCATCATTGATAATCAAAAAGTTGGCATAGGTCGCTGGGAGGCGCTCATCATCATAAAAAGTCGGGTTACACATCGGTAACGCGATGAGGTTAAACGGTTCATCCTCGACATCGCGAAGTGCTTTGAGTTCCTCTTCCATCTTTTTGAGTGCTTCGTAATGCTCGTCGTTCTTATCGTCGCATTTGACATACATAATCGTATCGGTATCGATAAAACGGGCGAGGGTATCGATATGGCTGTCGGTGTCATCTCCTGCTAAATAACCGTGATTTAGCCAGAGAATTTGCTCTACTCCGAAATGTTTTTTGAGCTCTTTTTCCATCCCTTTTTTATCCAAATGGGGATTGCGGTTTGGGTTGAGGAGACACTCGGCGGTGGTGAGAAGTGAACCGTTAGCATTGGTCTCTACCCCTCCTCCTTCTAAGATGAGATTGATTTTCTCCATCGGTGCTCCGTAGACGTGGGCGATAGAGCCGCTCATCGCGTTATCGCGAGATGCGTCAAATTTTCCGCCCCATCCGGTGAACGTGAAATCGAGCAACAGCGGTTCGCCTTCCTCTTCGTCGATGACGCTCAGAACACTGCAATCGCGCGCCCATGTGTCATTGGTTTGATAAGGGATGAAAATGAGGTTTTCATGGGTCTCGAAGTAGCTTTTGACGAGTTTTACGTCATCACACACAATCAGACAGGGTTGGTAGCGAGCAACGGCGGTTGCGATATTGACAAAACACGCACGTGCCTCTTCGAGATAGGGTACCCAGTCGCTTTGAGGATGGGGGAAGATGAGCTGAACAAAACTTTGTGGTTCAAATTCGGCGGGGAAATAACGCATTAACAATCCTTAGAATATAATTCCTCCATGGGAACTATTAAATTGAGCCGCGAGGCACTAATTCATAATCTTGACATTATCGCACACCAAGTCGGTGGAAAAGATAAAATAGCTGTGGTTTTAAAAGACAATGCCTACGGTCACGGTGCAGTAATGATCGCCGAAGCGGCATCCGAGTATGGAGTCAAGCAAGCCGTAGTTCGGTTGGAGAGGGAAGCGGAAGAGATTGTAAACTTTTTCGATAATGTCCTGATATTAGGTCAAATCGCGACTAAAGTTCATCCGAAGTTCAGTTATGCACTCAATTCGCTCGAAGAGATAGTTCACTACCCTATCGGGGCGCGAGTTGAGCTGAAAATCGATACGGGGATGCATCGAAACGGGATCGCACCGGAGCAAATCGAGGAAGCGTTTGAGAAAATGGCAGCGCACGGATTAGTCTGTATCGGTATGATGAGCCATTTTAGAGCTGCCGATACACTGAGCAGTGAGTGGTTTTGGCAACGGCAAACGTTCGATAATCTGAAAGATAAAGCTACCCATCTAGCCAAAAAGTACGGATACTCATTACGATTTCATATCTCCAATTCGGCAGGGATGTTTCGCTCATCAGTGTGCAGTGATGATATGGTGCGGGCAGGGATTGCACTGTATGGATGTTTGGAAATGGATACGACGCTATTCCAGCCGCCTCTAAAAAGCGTCCTGTCGTTATGGGGAGATAAAATTGCGACCCGTGTTTTGAAATCGGGAGAGCGTGTCGGCTACAACGGCATTTATGAAGCTGAGTGTGACGAAGTGATAAGTACCTATGATTTGGGGTATGCAAACGGGTTGGATCGGCTGGCATCGAACCGCTATGTGACTCCCGATGGGATAGCTCTACGCGGACGTATCTCGATGGACAGTGCGAGCTTTTCGAGCGAGGCGGAAGAGTTGATGATTTTTGGTAATGCGAACGCCTATGCCCGCGCAGTGGGGACAATCGGATATGAGATTTTGGCGTGTTTGGATAAAGATTTGAAACGTGAATGGGTCTATTAAGAATTTATCTTGATAATACTGTCCGAAAAAATCGCTCCGTCGATACGCATTTCGATAAGATCGTCTAAATTTTTAACGTCCTCGATGTACCCCAACACTTTGGCGTCAAAGAGGTAGTGTTCCGCTACTTTTTGGATCTCTTCAGCATGTTTGGATAAAACGATGAGGTAGGATGCTCCTAAATTTTCTCCAATCACGGCATCGACTGTATTTTCCACGTGCAGAGCAAATCGGATACCGTTTTTTCGCAAATGTTCCATAATATCGAGATTTTCAGGGGCAAAATAGAGGGTCACTACGGAATTGGCCGGAGTACGGCGCAGCGCTTCGATCGAATCGATATGGTAAAACGGCTGTGATGGAACATAGGGATGACCGAATAAAAGCATTTAGTGCTCCAAACATTCACGAGAGCAGTAGTATTTACCCTCACGCATGAATGCCTCTTTGACTTGTACGTAGGTACCGCATTGGGCACACGGGATCATCGCTTCATCGGGAGAGTTGTCCGAAGAGGGGGGTGTGAGCTCTTTCTTTTTGAAGAAAACATAATAAACTCCGACTAACAGACCGGTAAACAGTAATAGTTTGAACATTGTTTCATCTCTTTATGAGTAAATAATGGCGATTTTTCGCCTCAATGACTTGGTAATCAAGCGTTTTATCGACTTCATCATACACTTTTTCCCCTTTGTAAAAGAGCAAAAGAGCCCCTTCTCTGCAAAACGGTTCGGAGAGCTTCAGGAGCATTTGCGTATCGGTTACCGCTCGTGACGTGATGAAATCATAAGGCTCGCTCGGGAGCTGTTCGACGCGAAGCGCTTTGACCTCGACGTTGCTCAATCCCAAATCGGCTTTGACAAATTGTAAGAAGCTCGCCCGCTTGGAGAGCGGTTCCACGAGGGTAAAATGGGTTTGCGGGAGGGCAAGTGCCAAAATCATCCCCGGAAATCCGGCACCCGTTCCGATGTCCATCGCTTTTTTGATGGGCGGGAGAAAGCTAACGGGAATAACCGCATCGAGGATAAACTCATCGATTTGCTGAGAGGTTTTTGCCCCCGTAAGATTGTGTATTTTATTCCATTTTTCCAAAAGAGCTTTGTAGTGTTCTGCTTTTTCGATGAAATCATCCGGTAAATGCAGATCGTGAGCCGATAGAAGCTTTGCTAAATGGCTCATAGATCATGCCCCATTTGCTCTTTTTTCACTTTCAAATACCCCTCGTTGTGAGGGTTCGGATTGATAATGACGGGGACACGCTCGGTGATAGTGACGTTTAGCCCCTCCACTACGTGTACTTTGGCAGGGTTATTGGTCAAAAGACGGATTTTTGTAAGATTAAAATCCTTGAAAATCTCGCCGACGACATCGTAGGTACGCTGGTCAGGGGCAAATCCGAGTTCAACGTTGGCTTCGATCGTATTGCGTCCTTGGTCTTGGAGGCAGTAGGCATTGATCTTATTAAGAAGACCGATATTGCGTCCCTCTTGTCGGTGATATATGATCAATCCCCCTTCCAGTGCAATGAGCTCAAGTGCTTTGTGTAACTGATTGTTACAGTCACATTTAATACTCCCAAAGGTATCACCGGTAAGGCACTCGGAATGTATTCGTACCAACGGAGATTCTTGCTGTTCAAAATTTTCAGTGAAAATGGCGAGATGTTCTTGATGAGCTTCTTTGTAAGCACGGATCTTAAATTTGCCGTATTTGCTGGGCATATTGGCAATAGAGGATTTTTCAAAATGGATTTGCGTATTCATGAGGCAATTATAATTTTCTTTTCTTAATCTAACACTTGCTAAACTTTGCCAATTTATTTAATTCGGAGCAATTTTATGGAGCGTTTTCGCCGTACCCGTCTCAATTCTCAACTGCGTTCATTGGTTCGCGAAACCCATGTAGGTGTGAATGATTTTATCTATCCTCTTTTTGTCCGACCGGGGGAGGGGATTAAAAATGAAGTCTCCTCGATGCCGGGTGTCTTTCAAATGTCTCTCGATGAGATTTTAAAAGAGTGCGAGTTATTGCAAAAATTGGGGATTAACTCGATTATCCTTTTCGGTATCCCCGAAGTGAAAGATTCGATCGGCTCAGACGCACTATGCGATCACGGGATTATTGCGACGGCCGTTCGCGCTATCAAGCACGCATTCCCTAAAATGTTTGTCGTAACAGATCTATGTTTTTGCGAATACACCGACCACGGGCACTGCGGTATTCTCGATCACGTCCATGAGACGGTCGATAATGATCTAACATTAGGAATCTCGGCACAGCAGGCATTGGTTCATGCACGCGCAGGTGCTGATATGATTGCCCCATCGGGGATGATGGACGGAATCATTACGACGCTTCGTGATGCACTCGATGGGGGTGGATATGTCAATCTTCCGATCATGAGTTATTCGACGAAATTTGCGAGCGGTTATTACGGACCGTTTCGTGATGTCGCCGAATCGGTTCCGAGTTTCGGGGATCGCTCGACCTATCAAATGGATCCGGCAAACCGCCGTGAAGCGATCCGAGAGAGCCTCGTCGATGAAGCTCAGGGTGCCGACATCTTGATGGTAAAACCGGCATTGGCATACCTTGACATCATCCGCGATATCCGCGAAGCCTCACAGCTTCCGTTGGCGGTGTATAACGTTAGCGGCGAATATGCCATGCTCAAACACGCCGGAGCCGCAGGGTTGATCGATTATAACCGTGTGATGATGGAGACGATGGTCGGGTTCAAACGTGCCGGTGCCGACATCATTATCAGCTACCATGCAAAAGAAGTAGCCGCACTATTAGCGTAACTGAACCGAAATTGTTAATGAATTTTTTTTATGATATGATTGTTTTTTGTATCGAAGGAACACCGTGAGACACTTTTTAACGTTAAAAGACTATACCAAAGAAGAGATCTTAGAGATTTTAGACCTTGGGTTAGAGATTAAAAAAGAGATCAAAGCCAAAATTTTTACTCCCCGTTTGGCAAATCAGACGTTGGCAATGATTTTCGAAAAAAGTTCGACCCGTACCCGTGTCAGTTTTGAGGTGGGGATGTATCAGCTCGGCGGTCACGCCTTGTTCCTCTCCAATCGTGACATCCATCTCGGACGAGGCGAGCCGGTCAAAGATACCGCACGCGTGATCTCTTCGATGTGTGACATGGTTATGATCCGCACCTATGAGCAATCAATGCTCGAAGAGTTCGCCCGCTACTCTCAGGTTCCCGTCATTAATGGTTTGAGCGACAGCTACCATCCGGTTCAGCTTTTGGCCGATTTCATGACAATGATGGAGTGCGGAAAAGATAAAAATCCGATCGTGGCGTATGTGGGTGATGGGAACAACATGACCCACTCGTGGCTGATGCTCGCTTCTAAACTCGGATTTGAACTCCGTGTCGCTACCCCAAAAGGGTATGAGTGTGATCCATCAATCATTGCAGATGCTCTTGCGTTTGCGGCGCAGAGCGGTGCTAAAATCACCATTACCAATGATCCGAAAGTTGCCGTTGAGGGTGCTACGGTCGTTACAACCGATACATGGATTTCTATGGGACAAGAAGAGGAAAAAGCTCAGCGTATACGGGCATTTGAGGGATACATCGTGGATGAAGCCTTGATGGCACTCGCGAGTGATGATGCGATCTTCTTGCATTGTCTTCCGGCATATCGCGGTGTAGAAGTGAGTGAAGCGGTACTGGATGGAACTCAGAGTGTTATTTTCGAAGAGGCAGAGAATCGTCTCCATGCACAAAAAGGGTTAATGGTTTGGTTGAATAATCATCGATAAGGAGAGTAAATGCGTTTTATATGGCTGTTAGCTATTGTAGGGTTAAATCTTTTTGCCGCAACTGCGGTTCAAGTCGGAGATAAGTATAAAGACTCCGGCAAATGTAATGCATGTCACAGTCATATTGTGAAACAGTGGGAAAACTCATGGCATGCGAAATCCCACTACGGCAATGATGAGTATTTTCAAAAAACGATCGATTACGTTGCCCGAAAAGATAACCGAAAATCGCTCAATACCATTAAAATCGAATGCGCTACATGCCATAATCCCCGCATAGCCGTTACCTCTACCAGTGCCGAATACGAAGCGATAGCCGCATTGAATCTCGACAAAGATTCCGCCGCGACCAAAGCGCTTCAGAGCGATACGATTGCTGAGGGGATCAACTGTGTCGTGTGTCACAATATCGATCAAATTCACGATGAACTCCCTGCTTCTAAACGGGGGATCAATCGGGTGACATGGATGAAGTCGGGGACGATGATCGGACCTTACCCGGATGCAAAATCTCCGTATCATCAAGTACAACAGCGTCCGTTTATGGATAGCAATCCAAACCAGCTTTGTTTCGTGTGTCATGCGAACGATACCTCAGAAGAGGGTCATCGTTTTATTGACATGCAATCGGAGTTTAAAAGCAATGGAAAAGCGTGTGTTGATTGCCATATGGGACCTCAAAAGGGTGGGGTAGCTTCAACACTACCTATCGATAATGGTAAAGCTCGTAAACGATTGATTAGAGAACATGGGTTTGTCGGTGCCCATACGGAAGGTATGTGGCAAAATGCTCTAAAAGTGGATGCCCGAAAAAGCGGTGCTATGTTGGAAGTGGTTTTGAGTAATCCTCAGCCCCATGCACTCCCAAGCGGATTCGGTTCACGTGAGATACTTATTGAAGCGCAATACACAAGCGGCGGAAAAGTGATTAAAAACGAAGCGTTATCTTTAACAAGTCATTATCTCAGCAAGCGGGGGAAACCGACGATTCCTCATCTAGCGGTGAAAACAACACAAAATATTTCGATACCGGCACAGGGAGCAAAAGTGTTTTCTTTGCCAATGGCATCGGGAGCCGATGGCGTTAGTATTGTCGTTTCGTATCGATTGGTGAATGATGAAATTCGGGAACTATTGGAGTTGAAAGATCCGATTTGGTCGAAGAAAATGGTGATTAAAAAGCTAAATCTAAAACTCTAAAGGGGAGATTCCCCCTTTAGTTCATCTCTACTTTGATGATGAGATCATTTCCCTCTTCAACAATCGAAAAGTTGTGTTTTTGGCAAAATGTTTCGTTCATCTCTTCTGCCCACTCTTTTGCTTCTATTAGAGCATCGTCTTTATTCTGAAACGTTTTAACGCTCTCCATGCCGCTTCGTTTGAAACATCCGCACTCTTTTTCCATTTTAACATTGAACATAATGACTCCTGATTTAAGTATACAATTTTGGAAGTATAGTTCTAAAAGTTTAAAAATATCAGACAAAATAGAGACGATTTGAAACTAAAGGTTATCTTTATCTTTTATTATACTGATGTTATCAGGGTTAATTATGCAAAATTCAGGTATCATTCCATTTGAATTTTGGGTACCTTCTAAAGACATGGGGTCATGTTTTTCTAAGGTGCCCTCGCGGATGAGAATCCAACTTATCCTCACTGAAATTTCTCTCCCCCATGAGTGGGCAAGCGTAACTGGTCGGAAATGGTTTTCCGATGGCGTATATACAAAGGGTCATTATGAACGTAATCGAAGAAGCAATCACAGACGAAAATTTAGTAACATTCGAATCTTTCGGTCTTAGAAAAGAAATTATGCAAAGTATCAATTTTGCAGGATTTAAAACACCGAGTCCAATCCAACAAATGGTTATTCCCGTTATTATGGAAGGGCGCGACGTTGTAGGACAAGCCCATACCGGTACAGGTAAAACAGCGGCATTCGGTCTTCCAGCATTGAACAAAATGCATTTAAAAGGGGGAATTGAAACCCTCATCATCACTCCGACACGCGAACTCGCCAATCAAGTAAGTGATGAAATTTTCAAATACGGTAAACATCTCGGTGTCCGTACTGTAACGATCTACGGCGGAAGCTCATATAACCGTCAAATGGATTTGATCGAGCGCGGAGCACAAGTAATCATCGCTACTCCGGGACGATTGCTCGATATGTTGAGCCGCAATATGCTCAAAGGGTTTACCCCGTCAACCGTTATCTTGGATGAAGCGGATGAGATGCTCGATATGGGCTTTTTGGACGATATTAACGAAATCTTCACCTATTTGCCGACGGAACGCCAAACATTGCTTTTTTCAGCAACAATGCCGGCTCCGATCAAACAATTGGCTGAGCGTATTTTGGTAAATCCGTTTTTCGCATCCATCACCAAATCAGAGACGACAAACACCGATATTACGCAACAATATTACGTTATCGAAGAATCAGAGCGTGATGATGCGATCATCCGTTTGATGGATTCGGAAGATGCGAAAAAAACCGTTGTGTTCTGCCGTACCAAAAAAGAGGTTGATCGCCTCTCCAATGTCCTCTCAGCTGCGGGATACATGGCAAAAGGGTTACACGGTGATATGGAGCAACGTCAACGTGAGAGTGTAATCAAAGGGCTTAAAACCGATGCGGTTGACGTATTGATCGCAACCGACGTTGCGGCGCGCGGATTGCACATCGATGATGTTACCCACGTTTTCAACTACCATATCCCGTTTGACCCTGAGAGTTATGTTCACCGTATCGGACGTACAGGACGTGCGGGTAAAAAAGGGGTTGCGATTACCCTTGTAACTCCTATGGAGTTCAAAGAACTTCAACGTATCCGCGCTAAAGTCGGTACAACGATGGAACACGCGTATATTCCGAGTAAATTGGATGTTAAAGAGGCACAAGTCACTCGTCTGGTTCGAGAAATTGAAAAACAGCACGTTTATGACGAAGCGCATAAAGTACTTGATTTGTTGAAACAAGATTACGACCAAGAACAAATTGCCTATAAATTGATCTCCGTATTGATGGAACGCAACACGGTTCAAGGACCGAACAATATCGGTATCGCTGCAGAGCGTTTGGAGAAAATCCTAAGCAACTTGGCAAATCGCGGTGATCGCGGTGGACAACGCAGCGGCGGATTCAACCGTAACCGTAACCGCAGCGGCGGAGGCGGATACCGTGGAAATAACGATCGCAACGGCGGCGGCGAACGTGGCGGTGAGCGAAGCGGTGGTGGTGAACGCGGCGGAAATGATCGCGGTGAGCGTTCACGCAGTTTTAGCGGACAAAAACCAAAACCACGTTATTAATTCAAATGAGAGTCTAACTCTCGTTTGATCTTCTCTAAAAACGGCTCCATCGGTGAGTCTAACTCAAATCTCTCTCTTTGTTTCATCCCCCACATCGGTTCAGGAAAATAGCTATCGTTCTCGAAGCGTGCCATGATATGCCAATGGACTCTCGGTAACATATTTCCGAATGAGGCGATATTGATCTTTGCAGGGGTAAAATACACCAGCATCTCTTTTTCGATAAGATCGAGGGCATCCCAGATCATTTTTTTCTCTTCAGCATTGCATTGTGAGAACTCTTTGTGGGGTGCATGGGTAAAAATTTTGAGCCAGGGGATTTCGGATTCGTGGATTTCAATGTAAATAAGAGAGTTGGAATACATCATAAAAGACCTTCTTGAAAAGTCTTTTATTGTATCAAAAGTGTTTAGTTATATACCTTTTCCTGCAAACGGAACCAAGGCGCTTCCCCAGGTTAATCCGCCGCCGAACGCATCAAGGAGCATTAAATCACCCTCTTGTAAGCGTCCTGCTTCGTAGATGTCGTTGATCGCCATCGGGATAGAGGCACCGGAGGTATTGCCGTATTTTTCGACGGTGAGTACTACTTGCTCATCCGCAAGATTAAGTGCGTCACCTACCGCTTTGATGATGCGGTAATTGGCTTGATGCGGGACGAAGTGTTTGATTGCAGATGAGGCAATATTGTTTTGTTCTAAGATCTCTACGACATCATTGGTGAGTGTACGTACGGCAACTTTGAACGTTTCATTCCCTTTCATCTGCATAAAGCATCCCGCCGCTTCACGATCAAGTGCATCATGGACAGAACCGCTTCCGCCGTTCGGGGTCATCAATAAATCGGCGTATGCGCCGTCTGATCCGGTATGGATGTCGATGATCGCTTCGCTTTTGTTCTCGGTTGCGCTGATTATGGCCGCTCCTGCACCGTCACCGAAGAGGATACAGGTTCCGCGATCACTGTAATCGGTGATAGCACTCAAGCGCTCGGCTCCGACGATGAGGACGTTTTTCTTCATCCCTGACTCAACGAATGCTTTTGCGATAGAGAGGGCATACACAAATCCGGTACACGCGGCTGAGAGATCAAATGCGGTGACTTTTTCAAGACCGAGTTTGGTAGCGATGATGGTAGCGGTGGAGGGCATGCAAAAATAATCGGGAGAGATAGTGGCGCATACGATCATATCGATTTGGCTTTTGTCGAGTCCCGAGCGCTCTATGGCGAGTTCAGCTGCTTTGACTCCCATATCGCTGGTGGTTTCATTTTCCGCCGCAATGTGACGCTCTTTGATGCCGGTTCGTTTAGTGATCCACTCATCGCTGGTATCGACCATCACTTCGAGCTCAGCATTGGTAAGGATTTTAGCGGGAACATAGGCTCCAATGGAACGAAACGCAGCGTACATAATTAACCTTTATAAGGGATCGACGATTATTTTTTTAGCTCTTCGAGGCGCTTTTCAATGTGTTCGTTTACGCCGGTATTAACGTAGCGAATGGCTTGAAAAATAGCATTTTTGATCGCTTTTGGGTTACTTTTGCCGTGACTGACAATAGCACACCCTTTGATACCGACCAGAGGGGCTCCTCCGATTTCGGCGTAATCGATTTGCTTTTTAAGCAGTTTGAATACTTTGCGCATCAAAAGGGCACCGGTAATCGCAACCGGTGATTTACGGATATACTCTTTGATGAAGTAGCTGATGGTAGAAGCTACTCCCTCAGAGGCTTTGAGAACGAGGTTTCCGATAAAACCGTCACATACGATGACATCACAGCTTCCGTCGAAGATATTGTTCCCCTCGACGTTACCGATAAACCCTTTTTGCCCTTCGAGCAATTTGAAGGTCTCTTTGGTGACTTCGTTCCCTTTGGAATCCTCTTCACCGTTGGCGAGCAAACCGACTCTCGGTTCGCTCAGTTTGTACATATCCTGAGCGTAGTAGTATCCCATGATCCCGAATTGGAAGAGGTGTTCGGCTTTACAGTCGACATTCGCACCCGCATCCATCAAAATACTGCGTTTACCGCTTTTGGTCGGCATCGAGGTAACGAGAGCTGGGCGTAATACATTTTTGAGGCGACCGAGACGCAATGTTGCCAAGGTCATTGTTGCACCGCTGTGTCCTGCACTGACAACCCCGTCAGCTTCACCGTTACGTACCAGCTCTATCGCTTTGTAAATAGAGCTTTCCTGACGTTTGAGCGCGTCGGTAGCGGCGTCTCCCATATCGATGACATCGTCCGCTTCGACAATTAAAATCTTATCTTTATAGCCCTTGGGTAATAAAGATAAAATCTCATCTTTTTTACCAACTAGAATTGGTTGAAACTTTGCTTCTTTCAGCGCTTCAAGTGTCCCTTTAACAATCGGTTCGGGACCGAAGTCCCCGCCCATTGCATCAATTGCAATTCTAATCATCGATTATTTATACTCACCGGTTGTCGGGTTGACATAGTGAGACAATTTGTACGTGCCGTCTTTGTCTTTAACCGGACGTGCAAGAGAAATTTTATAGTGAGTTCTGCGTTTTGCAGCGCGAGAATGACTCACTCTTCTTTTAGGTACTGCCATCGTTTATAGTCCTTTCTATTTGGTTTTAGAACTCTCGATCTAACGAGGTTCCTTCGCAGTTTTTGCAACAAAAATAGTCGCTTTTGATCAGTTCGATTTCCGATTTGAGGAGATCTTCCATATCAATCATTGATTGGTCGATTTCAACGACGTCTAACTCTTCGTCGCTCCCCTCATATATTCCATCACTGAGGTAAAAGGTAATCTCTTCATTCAAAGATTTTTCTACCTCTTCGGCACAAATATCGCAAGGAATCGAAATACTCCCTGTAATTGTACCGTTTAATTGGGCAAGATTGCTTTTTTTCAGGATTAAATCACCCGAAAAAACGGCATTGTCACTATTTTCCTCAAAATGAAGCGGTTGTGAGCCCAATTTTTTAAATGCTATCTTCATGGCAATTACGAAATTTCGCGCCCTGAAAAGAAAAATGCGATTTCGATCGCAGCATTTTCAGCTGAGTCACTTCCGTGAACCGCATTAGCATCGATGTTTTCAGCGAAATCAGCACGGATAGTTCCCGCTGCCGCTTCTTTAGGGTTTGTTGCACCCATCAAATCACGGTTTTTAAGGATAGCGTTTTCACCCTCAAGAACGGTGATAACAACCGGACCGCTTACCATGAAATCAACGAGATCGTTGAAGAAAGGGCGTGCAGCATGTACTGCGTAAAACGCTTCAGCGTCTTGACGTGAGAGTTGAACTTTTTTCATAGCCGCGATTTTAAGGCCGTTACTTTCGAAACGATCCAAAATTTTACCGATAACACCTTTTGCAACGGCGTCTGGCTTGATGATTGACAACGTTTGTTCCATCAATGCTCCTGTTTTCTGTGTATAAAATAGAGCGGGATTATAGCGAAACAATAATTTAAGAAAGATTAAAGATGAAGAAAGAGTGAAAGAAGAGGGAAATGAACGTAACCAAAGGGGAAAACCCTTTGGAAATCAGTCGTCTAAATTAGTTAACGACGTTTGCGTGTGATGAACGCATTTCAGCGGTAACATCATCGCGGTGTGCAGGACTTGCACCGATTTCATCCCAAGTGATACAACCCTCAGTAGGGCACGCTGTAGCACATGCAGGCTCATCGTGGTGACCTACACATTCGACACATTTGTCACCGTAAACATAATAGGTTTCTTCACCTGTTGGGTTATCGTCCTCGTCAACGATCGCTTCTACCGGACACTCGTCGATGCAAGCGCCGCAATTAATACAGGTATCATTAATGACTACTGCCATAGGGTTCTCCTTGGTTAATATAAATAAGGGGTAACTATAACAGAAGAATTTTAAACCCACCTAAAAAATTAGGCAGGGAATGAAGATTGCATTGGGGAGTGTTACTAAAGACCTAGATACTGTTTAATCGCGTCCACTTTATCGGTTTTTTCCCATGTAAATTCGCTCAATTCTCGACCGAAATGACCGTATGCCGCTGTTTTGCGATAAATAGGGCGTAATAAGTCAAGTGACTCGATTATCCCTTTTGGGGTGAGGTTAAAAAGCTCTTTGACACAGCTCTCCAACTTCTCTTCGGGGACGACGGCGGTGCCGTGGGCATTCACCATGATAGAGATAGGCTTAACGACCCCGATCGCGTAGGAAACTTGGATCGTTGCTCTCTCACATGCGCCCGAAGCGACAAGGTTTTTGGCGACATATCGGGCGGCATAGGCGGCTGAACGATCCACTTTGGTGGGATCTTTTCCGCTGAACGCACCGCCGCCGTGAGGACAAGCCCCGCCGTAGGTGTCGACGATGATTTTGCGTCCGGTCAGCCCCGCATCCCCTTGCGGTCCGCCGATGACGAATTTACCGGTCGGATTGATGTGGTAGATGATGTTAGGAGACATGAGTTCGGCGGGGATAACGGCTTTGATGACCTCTTCGATCACATCGGCGTGGAGTTTTTCCTGAGAAATTTCCGGAGCGTGCTGAGTCGAGATAACGACGGTTTCGACCGATACGGGTTTGTCATCCACATAACGGACGCTCACCTGCGTTTTACCATCGGGACGGAGGTAGGGGATGATCCCCTCTTTGCGCACCTTTGCCAAACGCTCCGCAAGGCGGTGAGAGAGGTAGATCGGCAAAGGCATCAAAACGTCGGTTTCACGGCACGCGTACCCGAACATCAATCCCTGATCTCCCGCACCGATTTCGCCGCTTGCTTGGTCAACCCCTTGGTTAATATCGGGGGATTGTTCGCCGATCCCGTTGAGGACGGCGCATGAGCGATAATCAAAACCGTACGTCGCATCGGTGTATCCGATTTCGCGAACGACTTGGCGGGCGATCTCCTGCATCGGAGCGTAGGTGGTCGTTTTGAGTTCCCCCGCAATAACGCAAAATCCGTTGGAAACAAGGGTTTCACACGCTACACGTGCCGCAGGATCATGTTCGATGATGTAGTCCAAAATCGCATCGCTGATCTGATCGGCCATTTTATCGGGATGCCCCTCGGTGACCGATTCGGAAGTAAAAATGTATTCTTTAGGCATAAAAATCCTTGGGAGAGGGGTTAATGGTTTGTGGTTGTGCGGATTATAGCGAACCCGCTTTTAAAAAATCTCTTTCCCAAAAGAACTCAATCCATTCATGAGCTTCATGTAAGCAAAAGTCGGGTTGAAGTAAGGCGGTAGGTTTGGTAAAGAGGGTAGCAATTTTAAAATCGCAATTCGGATACTCAGAAGATAAAATCGGCATAAGAGCCGCTAGCGTATGTCCGCTGTCAACAATATCGTCAACCACAAGCACCCGCTTGGATTGAGTCAAATCACATTTTCCTAAAACACTGACACTCTCTCTGCGGCTATCGCCGTCGTAGCTCTCTACTCGGATACTTTGGAGATTGCGTACCTCCAAGCTCATGGAGAGGGCATGAGCCAAGGTGACTCCGCCGCGTGCAACGCCCAAAATGGTGTCGGGTTGGAACGCTTCGCATTGCGTACTCAGGGGCTGAAGATCGTTTTTAAAGTGTTCATAGTTATACGTTATCATACTAAAATCATAGCATAAGGGCACCTACGCTATAATAAAGGATTAATTTTTAAAAAAGGCTACTATGAAAAAGCTAGCTATTATCGGCCGTCCGAATGTCGGCAAAAGTTCTCTCTTTAACCGTTTGCTAAAACAACGTGATGCGATCACCTCTGAACAGGCAGGTACGACGCGCGATGTCAAAAAACGTGTTGCCGTAGTGGTGGACAAAGAGGTAGAGATCCTCGATACGGGAGGTCTGGATGAGGGGTGCGAACTCTATGACCGTATCAAAGAAAAATCGCTCAAAGCGGCACATGAAGCCGATATTATCCTCTTTATGGTGGATGGAAAAAGTCTCCCTGAAGAGGATGATAAAAAGCTTTTTTACGAGCTTGAATCGATGGGAAAAGCGATTGCATTGGTCGTCAACAAAATCGACAATGACAAGATGCAGGAAAAATTGTGGGAGTATTACGAGTTCGGAACAGAGCGAATTTTCGGAATTTCGGTTGCCCATAACCGTTCCCTCTTACCGCTTTTGAACTGGATCGCATCTGAGCTTCCCGAATCATCCATCGTCAAAACAGAAAGCGATGTTATTGAGGCTGAAGATGAGATGGACGGTTTTGATGCCGCTATGAGAGCATCAGCGGATGATGAAGAATTCGATGATGAGGATGAAGACGACGGTTTCTTTATTCCTGAAGCGGATGATGAAGAAGAGGAAACGTCGATCGAAGCGCTCGAAGAGGCTTATCGCGGGATCGTCAAAGAGTACGAAGCGGGTGATGTTAATCAGATGAAAGTCGCGATTATCGGTCGTGTCAACGTCGGTAAAAGCTCACTCCTCAACGCATTGCTTGGAGAAGATCGCTCTGTGGTCAGCTCGGTTGCGGGGACGACGATCGATCCGATCGATGAGACAGTGGAATATCAAGATAAGCAGATCACCTTTATCGATACGGCAGGGATTCGTAAACGGGGAAAAATTCTCGGAATCGAGAAATACGCTCTGATGCGAACCGAAGAGATGCTCGAAACGGCAGATATTGCATTGCTGGTCTTGGATGCATCGCAACCGTTTATGGATTTGGATGAGAAAAT